>NZ_BMBS01000013.1 GCF_014634805.1 Leuconostoc falkenbergense | reverse complement strand
TTGCCCCTTGAGACAACTATATTATCTTATCACCTTGTTCTTGCCTTGTCAACTACTTTCTTCGTTGACTCGCTCAAGCTTCCGGCTCGCCCTGACTCGCTTTTGCCTCCGTCAGAACATATATTAATATACCAACTTTATCCCGCCTCGTCAACTCCTTTTTCCCTTTCTTTTACCTCCACTTTACCCCGTTTGTCCTTTCCTTACCCCGCCTCCTTTTTTCCCTCGTTTCGTTCGCTTTTTACCTCACTTCTTCCCCGTTTCCCTCTCCCCCGTTCGCTTCATTCACCTCTCCCTTTACCTTATCTTAATATTTCAAAAGAGAGTTTATTGTCAAAAACAAAACCGATAACTTTTGACATATGTTTCTTAGTCTAAGTTATCGGTTTTATTGTTTGATATTTTGTCGGGTTATGCTTTATGCCAGCGCTGTCCTTGTGGCGTATCCTCTACGATAATCCCTTGAGCGTTTAGTTCATCTCTTAATTGATCTGATTTTTGGAAATCATGTGATTTTCTAGCATTGGCTCTGTCATCAAATAATTGTTTCTGTTCAGGGTTTAAAGAAGTCTGTGTTTCGACAATATCCACACCAAATATCTGCATTAACATCTGAAGTGTTTCTAGTAGCTGATTACCAGACGATTGCTTAACCGTATCAGACTCAGCATAAGTATTAGCCAATGTCACAAGTTCAAATACAGCAGCAATTGCGTTTTGGGCGTTGAAGTCGTCATCCATCGCTGTTTCAAATGCTTGCTGTTGTCTATTCACTTCTTGATCTATCACATTATCATGACCTGAGATAGCTGATGTCAAACGGAACTCAAGATTCCGGTACCCTGTACGAATACGGTCTAATTCCGCACGCGCCTGCGCTAATGTCTCTTCAGCATAATTAATTGGTCGTCGATACTGTGTTGTCGCAAGCAAATAACGAATAGCCATTGGATCATCATAGTTAGCCAACAGGTCATGCAAAGTAGTGAAATTGCCTAATGACTTGGACATTTTTTCGTTATCAACATTAACAAAGCCATTATGCATCCAATAATTGACAAACCTTTGCCCCGTATGCGCTTCAGATTGCGCAATTTCATTTGTATGATGCGGAAAGGCCAAATCAATACCACCGCCATGAATATCGATGGTATCTGACAAATATTTTTGTGCCATGACTGAGCATTCAATATGCCAACCTGGTCGTCCGTTGCCCCAAGGTGATGGCCATGAAATAACGTCTGGATTTTCCTGACTTTTCCAAACTGCAAAATCAATTGGATCTTCTTTACGAGCCGTTTCTTCATCATCGAGACGCCCTGCGGCGTTTGCTTCCATTTCGGCCAAATCTTGATGTGCTAATATGCCATAACCTTTGAACTTTTTAGCACGAAAATAAACATCCCCTTCAACTTCATAAGCATAGCCTTCATTGACTAAGTCTTGGACAAAGGCAATAATTTCTGGAATCACCTCGGTAGCACGTGATCGAACAGTTGCAGGCTTGATATTAAGTGGCAATGTGTCTTCATGAAAAGCATCAGCATACTTATTAGCCACTGCCATTTCTGAAATACCCTCTTCTTGGGCGCGGTTAATAATTTTATCATCAACATCTGTAAAATTAGAGACATAATTCACATCATATCCACGATACTCAAAATATCGTCTCACAGTATCAAAGGCAATTGCAGAACGTGCGTTACCAATATGAATATAGTTGTAGACTGTTGGTCCACAAACATACATGTTAATTTTGCCCGGTGTTATTGACTTGAACACCTCTTTTTCGCGAGTCAAAGTGTTGAATACCTGAATCATACATTGTCTCCTGTAAACATATTTACTTATATTATACAGGACTCGTCAAACGCTTGGGGCTTTTCATGAGGCACTGCAAACAAAAAGCGCCACATCGTGGCGCCTGTTATTAGTTCAAATATTTTTGTTTAATGTCAGCCATTGTTTGTAGAACAGTATTCTTATCCAAAACTACTAACATTTCTGGTAAGTTTGGACCTTGAATTTCGTGGGTTGTGGCTATACGAATTGGATTCCACAAATTGCGACCTTTAATTTCCAAATCATTTTGAATGCCACGAATGGCTGCCATATAATCTTCTGCTGTGGCATCGTTTGGCAAAGCTGTGTATGCGGCTTCCCAAGCATCAAATACTTTGCGACCATCATCGGAAGTCAAATAGTCAACCATTTCATCAGTCACGTCGCCAAGTTCAAAGAAAGGTTTGCGCACTAATGCAACGATTTCACGTGTATAGGAAATGCCATCAACCCCAGCAATCTTAATAACGTCGGCTAACCAATCTTTTTTGAGTTGCGCATCCGACTCAGAAATCAAGTCAGCATTCACTAGTTCTTGAATTAACTGTGGCATAACAGCAGCTGTGTCACGACGCATCCATTGGTTGTTAATCCACTCCAACTTCTTTTGGTCAAACTTAGCGTTAGCTTTTGATAGGCGTGTCTCATCAAACATATTTTTAAATTCTTCGAGTGAGAAAATTTCGTCCTCACCCTTAGGTGACCAGCCCAATAAGCCAATAAAGTTAACCATTGCTTGTGGTTGGTACCCGAGTTCTTTATATTGTTCGACAAATTGCAAAACATTTTCATCACGCTTTGACAATTTTTTACCCGTCTCACCATTGATAATCAATGCCATGTGGCCAAACTTTGGCACGTCCCAACCTAAAGCATCGTAAATCATCATTTGCTTTGGTGTATTGGAAACGTGATCATCACCACGCAAAACATGAGATATCTTCATCAAATGATCATCTACCACCACGGCAAAGTTGTAAGTTGGCATGCCATCAGCTTTTTGAATGACCCAATCGCCACCGACTTCCTTGGCACCAATTTCAATGTGACCCTTAACAATATCGTCCCACGCAAAAACTTTTTCCTCTGGTACGCGGAAACGCACAACCGGCTTAAGCCCTTGCGCCTCAAATTCAGCATACTTAGCTTCGCGTTCTTCGTTAGTCAATCCTTCATATTCATAAATATAATGTGGTGCTTGTTTGGCAGCTTGTTGTGCTTCGCGTTCTTCAGCTAATTGTTCCGAGGTTTTGTATGACTTGTAAGCTTGCCCATTGGCTAGTAAAGCATCAATAAATTCTTGATAAACACCCTGTTCATTACGTTCTGATTGACGATAAGGACCATATTCTCCCGGCTTATCAGGACTTTCGTCCCAATCCAAACCAAGCCACGCTAGATTATCCAGCTGTGATTTTTCACCGTCAGCAATGTTACGTGCTGAATCTGTATCTTCAATACGAATAATGAATGTGCCGTTATAATGGCGCGCAAAAAGCCAGTTGAAAATTGCAGTTCTCGCGTTACCAATATGTAAATGTCCCGTTGGTGACGGCGCATAGCGGACACGAATGTCTTCTGTCATGTGTTATCAATCTCCTATTTGTGATGTGATCACGATTTGTCTAGCTACTAGTATACAACAATCAGTAAGCTAGTTCCAATAACGAAGCGAATGCTAGTCATACTGCTAAACTTTTGGCAAAAAAACGAATTTGTTTGTCATAAAAATCTTCCGGTGGCGTTACCAAATCGGGATTTTCAAAACGAATAGCTGCTAAAAAATAGCCAAAATTTAACCAAATCATATTCATAGTGGCTGCTTCAATATCGACTTGGTCACTAATTTTGTGTTGTGCACGCATGTCCGTAAAATATTCTCTTAACATTTGCTTGAATTGGAGGGGTATTTCTTCAACTGCTCGACTCATTGCAGGCATTCTAAATGATTCTTGGACCCCAACTAACACAATCTCTTGATGATTGGCTTGAAATTCTTGATAAATTCTAGACATCGTAATCAAATCTTTTTCGACGTCGCCAATGACAACCATGCCATCAAAAATGGTCGATAAGTCGTGCAAATGGCGCTCGACAACGGCTGAAAGCAATCCTTCTTTATCAGTGAATTTACGAAATATCGTACTGGGATTAACACCCGCCACTTCGGCTGTCTTATTGATAGTTGCCGATTGATAGCCACCCTGAATTAACAAAGTAATGAAAGCATTTAAAATCAAATCTTGTTTTGATGTTGGATTAGTTGTCATATCACACCTCTTCTTAGCTATATTATCATATTTCTATTTTAAAGGACTGTTCTTCAT
The DNA here is from genome assembly GCF_014634805.1 of Leuconostoc falkenbergense. GTDB lineage: Bacteria > Bacillota > Bacilli > Lactobacillales > Lactobacillaceae > Leuconostoc > Leuconostoc falkenbergense. The sequence goes on along the minus strand of NZ_BMBS01000013.1, from coordinate 43,245 downwards.
AAATGCAAGCAAGAACTTGCATGCAAAACATAATAGTGCTATTCTGTTGTCAGCAAATAAAAAGGAGAGCCACATGAATTTCAAAAAATTTCTGCTCAACAAGGGTGTGATTGGCGCACTCATCATCGTTTTATTTTACGGATTATTAATGGTCGGTATTTATTTTTCTGGCTACAAAGCGGTTCCCAGTAAAATTGATCAATTACCCGTCGCCGTCGTTAGCCAAGACAAAGATAGCACAAAGCTCGCTCATCAATTAGAAGACGCTTTGCCATTCAAACATATCAAGAAAAATATCAGTTTGTCCGACGCCAAAGCGCAACTTAATAATCGTAAAATTTATTTGATTATTAACGTTCCCAAAAACTTCAATGCTGATTTGAAAAAAATAGATGGTAAAAGTACAGCCAAATTAAAGTTTTATATCAACTATGCCAATCCAACGACTGCCGTCTCCGCCATGGAAACCGTGTCAAAATCAGTTGGTGCCAAGGTACAAAAGAATGTTTTACTTCAGCAAGGTAAAGGCGTCTTATCAGCAGCAACCTTGTCTCAATTAGAAACCGAAACAAAATCTTTGATTGCGGCAAATCCTACTCAAAAGGACGCTATTTTAGCAAAAGCCAAGGCAACACAGCAAGTAGCAACTGCAAAAATTAACCAAACCTACGCTAATGTTGCCAAATCATACCAATATGATATTGTGAAGGTCAACAAAGTGCCAACCGGCATGCAGCACAGCATGGCACCTTTCTTTATGTCACTATCTTTCTATATCGGTTCAATGATTGCAGCCATGCTCATTGTGATGGCATATAAATCATTTGCGCCATTAATTGGTCGTTGGAGGTCATATGTTTACACTGAAATCGCTATTGTTATGATTGCCATGTTTGCGCCTCTATTGATTGTTGGCCTCAGCAAGAGCATGATTCATTTCAGCACGAACGTCTACTGGCAACTATGGTTCACACACACACTAGAATTGTTCGCAGCCTTAAACGTCAACTTAATTTTCTCATTGATATTAGGTCAGCTGGGCATTATGATCAATATGCCATTCATGCTGACACAAGTTGTCTCTGGTGCTGGCTTAATTCCACGTCCGATTTTGCCTGAATTTTTCAAAGCCATGAGTAACATTTCACCTTGTTTTTATGCGATTCGCGCTGATTACAACATTTTGTACGGTGGCAATCACACAGAAACACTCTGGCTTCAACTTTTCGCCATTGGCGTTGTGACAATAGTAATTCATCTCATCATTGTCGCATTTCAAAAGAATAAAAACCCACTTGTCGACGTCGCTTAGAAGTTGCAAAAAAGGACCACATTTATGGAAATGCGGTCCTTTTTGATTTATAAATTATGTGTCACGTTTTTGTTGGCAACGTCATTGTCTTTAAGCTGGCGTTTCAGTTGCTTGAGTTCACGGTCGGAATTAACTAGGAGGTAGCCACCACAACCATAAATAGCAGCTTCTGCTAAAGAAATTAGATTATGGAAATATGATGTTGCTATAATTGCCACAACGGTGACTGCAAAATAAATTCCCCAACGTCCTGAAAAAAATTTTTTGTATATTTCATTTTTGTTTTCCCCGTTAATATTTAGTAGCTTTAAGTCTTGAAATTACTGCTTTATTGCTATCATTTAATCTTTTTTTACCTGATTGAGTTCACGGTCGGAATTAGCTAAGAGACCCCCAGCAATAATAATTAGCATGAAGTATGCTGACACAGTAGCCTTTGGAAAATAAAACGTGATGATTGCTACTAGAACCACCACAATAAAATATTTTACCCACCGGTCACGGAAAACTGTTTTTAATTGTCTCATATTAAAGTCCCTCGTTTAATACTTACTTATGCCCTTTTCCAATGCCAGCCCACTTAGCACCATAGTTGATGCCTGCGTAATCTCGCATGACCACCCACCATAAAAGGCCGTTGAAACACTATAATGTGGCACTGTGCTGTCCCAGACAACTGAAACGCCATTTTTTGGAAAACGAATCGATGGTTTATGGCACGCTGCCTGTGGATTGGGCCAACAATCATTACAATACCAATATTTATCGCCTTTAGTACATGAACCAGATCGCCAACAAACACCAAAACCATTTGCCACGGCCATTTGAGCACGATACTTTAACGTATTAGCACCACTTACATTATTTATGAGTTGTATCAAATCCATGCCAAACAAGTTGACACCTTGGCTATGATTATCAAAGTTTTTAGCATACCGAACACTCTCATCGTAAGATAAATAGTACATATTTCCTTTACCAACAGCATGTGGTTTTGGTAGTGCATCGTTTGCCACAGCGCCACACACTTTATGAGTTATTGGTATCAACAAAATTGTGATTGTAACTAATATGATGACTGTTTTTTTCATGTGTGCCCACTCTATCAGTACGATAGTCAATACTTTTTTGCACCTTGCTGTTTTTTCTTATAAGCGGACCTTGCTCTTAAGGCCAACACTAATGAAAAAACAATAACATGCAGGCCATTTGTATATCTATTAAAAACTCAGGTACTGCCATTCCAAACATACACCATGCACTATCACGTAAAAGTTACTGTTTCTCGCCAGTTCATAAATTTCTGCCACATATTAGTCCCTTTTTTAGTAAGTTGTCTTGTTTTTGATCTAATCAACCTCACTTTTCATTACGTTGCTTAGCTTCTTTAGAATTAGCCAACACAGCGTATATTACTGATCCCAAAAGCATCGTAATCGCCCACTGCATATCAACAAAAGCGCCAGAAACGGCGAGTCCTAGAAAAAAGGCTGACATTTCACGATAGCTCGTACCAGGTGACAACATTTTTATTTTATGCCACATCAGCTTGCTCCTTAGTATGCCTTTTATTGCCATTAACGCTTATCCGACTATTGTATTCTTACAGTCTTTTATTTGTCTTTATTCTCTGTCTTTCCAAAAGATATCAATCCAAATATTACTGAAACAAATAGATATGAATAGCCGACTACTGCATCAATTCTAAAAGAGGCCATTGAAAAGCCAAAGAAAAACCACGCGCCATCTCGATAATTAACTTTTTTTGCTATCCCTTTAAGACTTTTCCACATTCTGCTTTCCTCTTTTAGTATGCTGTTTTATTGCCATTTACTCCCACCCAACGACCGGCACTATTATAGTCACACGACCAACCTAAGTAAAAGTCCATGTGCATTGCATTAAGCCCACCCGGCCAATTGTTTGGCGTGCGATTATCTGACCCGTCAGGTTTACTCAAAGCCGATTGTGGCGTCCCCCAACTATCATTGTAAAAATAGTCATAAAATTTGCCATTCTTAGTAGTTGTTACTGTGCCGAAGCCTTTGTCTGTAGTTTTATCATAGGCATTTTTTAACTTAGCAATTTCTTCATTCATTGCGTTGATTCCGAGAATGTCGATATTACTAATTCCAATAACAGAAAGGATTTTACCAATCAGCCCTCCAGGAGAAACTATGGCAACAGTGGCATTGGTAATAAAACTCGCGGCACACATATTGTCGTACATTTTCAAAGAATTTTGGTAATTATATCCTGCAACACAAATTCCAGATTGATGACCACTTTGCCAAGACCATCCGTTACTAGTTTGCAGATGATCTGGTGTCACAGCATTAATAGAAGCTCCAACCGTTGGCTTTTGATTTACTTTTAATGTTTCAGTATCGCTATCAAATAAATAATTATTCATTTCATTCCATTTACCATCCACTAAAGGCATCAATAATGTTTTGCCATTAATGATGAGTGTCCGTTCTTTCGAATCTAAGTCGAGCGCAGCTCGATCACCTTTGCTACCATCTGTCGCATCTACGATATCACTGTCTTTAATTGTTATGCTTCGACCATCAATCATTGTATAAGTACGTTTGCCTATTTCATCAGCTAATACCGGCACTATAGGTACAAAAGCACCAACAACTGTTACTATCAACATCATGAGTGTAATAATTTTTTTCATTATAAACATTTCTCCTTGAAATCTTTAGTTCTACATACGTTCTACATACACGTTTATCGTAAGCTAATAACTTGTCTATTTGCGTCAATATTTTCACTCAATCGACTCCTAAAATCATCAAATGAAAATCACGTCTTCATCACACTATCATTTAGAAGACAGTTCGTGTTTAATACTAACTAACCATACCTACCACCCATTTTCCATTACCTTATTCACAATTTTTCCTGTCATATTTCTTCTCTTTTCTTTAACATAAACTTCATTATTACAGCCTTTTATGAATTTTCATCGACTATTTTGATATTTTTTTGTGCAATCATTCTCATTTTTTGACAAAATAAAAAGCCAGTTAAACTGGCTTTTTAAATATTACCCTAGCGCAATTTTAAGCGCTTCGCTCAAGGTTGCGACACCAACGATTTGAATGTCACGTGGCTTGGTAATCCCATTTAAATTGTTTTTTGGTACAATTGCACGTTTGAAGCCAAGCTTTTTTGCTTCCTTTAAACGCCCTTCAATATCAGCAACACTGCGCACTTCACCAGTCAAACCAATTTCACCAATAAATACATCACTAGATTGTGACTCTTTATCATAGTAAGAACTCGCAATCGCAATTGCAATTGCCAAATCAATCGCTGGCTCATCAAGTTTGACACCCCCAGCCGCCTTCAAATAGGCATCTTGATTTTGCAGTAGCAAATTAGCACGTTTCTCAAGTACAGCCATAATAAGTGACACACGGTTACGATCTAATCCAGCCGCGGTCCGTTGCGCATTTCCAAATACAGTCGGTGTAACCAAAGCTTGCAGCTCAACCAAAATTGGGCGTGATCCTTCTAATGCCACCACGATGGCCGATCCGGTTGCACCAGCCAAGCGCTCCTCAAGGAAAATTTCAGAAGGATTGGCAACCTCAATTAGCCCGCCATCTCGCATTTCAAAAATACCTAATTCGTTAGTCGCCCCAAAACGGTTTTTGACAGCACGTAGAATACGGTATTTGTAGTGACTATCACCTTCAAAATATAATACCGTGTCCACCATGTGTTCCAAAATCTTGGGTCCCGCAATAGCACCATCTTTGGTCACATGACCGACGATAAAGATGGAAATATTATTAGTCTTGGCGATTTGCAGCAAATCAGCTGTCACCTCACGAATTTGTGAGACTGAGCCAATGGCAGACGTGATATCTGGTTCTTGCATCGTTTGAACCGAATCAATCACCACAAAATCCGGCTGTAAACTTTCAATTTGTTTTTTGATAGCCGTCATATCCGTTTCCGGATAAAGGTAAAATTCGTCATGCCCAACGCCCAAACGATCAGCACGCAATTTAACTTGGGTCGCAGATTCTTCACCGGTTACATACAAAACACGACCCGCTTGCGCCAATTGCCCTGAAACTTGTAGCAATAACGTTGATTTACCAATACCCGGATCGCCACCAATCAGTACCATTGATCCCGGTACGACACCACCACCAAGGACACGATTTAACTCCTTTAGTTGCGTTGCCACCCGTGGGGTCGCCTCAGAAGTCACTTCGTTAATTTTTTCAACTTTGGCCGTTCGACCATCAAGGCTGACACGGCTCTTGCGATCATTGGTTTCTGGTTGAATTTTTTCTTCAACTAATGTCCCCCACTCACCACAATTCGAGCAACGCCCAAGATAACGAGCTGATACAAACCCACAATTGGTACATATAAATTGCGTTTTAACTTTAGCGATAGTTATTCTCCTTTCAGCTGTTGATAAAATGACTGGGCTTGCGCTTGATACTCTGGAAAACGTTTGTCCGCCGCCAAACTATCAACATCACGTGTAAATTGACCTGTTTTTAACATGCGAATATAGGACTCAGAAAATGGCCAGTCAGCCTGTTTGGCACGGGCTATTTCAAGTGATGTATCATAATTGACCCGTCGAAAATCAGCGCTCGCCACACCAACAATATCGTCTAATGTCAATAACAAATACTGTGCAATCATACCTTTTTGAGTCAGTTGATATGATTGCCCCACTGTCCCAGTATTCAAAATACGGTGCATCCGATACGGTTCATAAACAATGTTGTCACTGCGCATAATTTGAGCATGAACATGTGCATGTATTGCCATGTCCGCATCACTACCTTGAAATACTCTATCAAAGTTGGCTTGTGGTGCGTCGGGCGATAAATCACTACCGTAATTCTTATTGGGCTGATTATGCATGAGGTCAATTTTTAGCCCTGCACGTTCAATACGACGCTTAATTGGCAACCGCCTGATTTGATCAATCTCTGCCTGATTAAATGCCGCATATTCACGTGACATCCAAGCCAAAAAGGCCACATCCTTAGCATTACCAAAATCTATTGGCTCGCCAGCTTCAATTTCAAAATAAGTGGATTCCCAATTACCTTGTAAGAAAACCGTAGTGTTCTCCTGTTGCAGCAAATGGTAACTCGCTACCGTGCCAGGCCCAAACGTTGTAATATCGCCTAATGACCAAAACTCGGTCACCCCATTCGCTTTTGCATCAGCAATCGCAGCCTCTAAAGCTGTTAAATTACCATGAACATCTGCTAAAACACCTATCTTTTGTTGCATGTGATGAATTGCTCTCCTAATCTTGATTCATGAGGTGGATTGGCGTAGTAGGCAATTCACGTATAAACGGCTGCAATGCTGTTGGCTTAAAGTCAGCTAAATCATTGGTGTCACGCCATGTTACAGTTTGCTCCCACGCATCTTTAGCAAATAATTTAGTCTGATCAGCTTGTTCAACTAGCCAAGTAAAATTAATTTCATTAGTCTGCTTACCACGAAAAGCAAACAGATTTTCCGTGACGGCAATCAACCGTACCGGTCGGACGTGAATGCCCATTTATTCAGCAAATTCTCTGACAATAGCAACCTGACTTGTCTCACCAAACTTAATTTTTCCACCCGGTAAGGCTGAAAAGTGATTGTCGATGTCGACATTAACTGCCACCTGATGCTGTTTGTTAAAAAAGGCGCCTGTCACGCGCAACTTAAAATCGTGTTCAACCCCTCGCCAAACAATATCTGTCGCCTCATCTGCCATTAATTTTGACCCGTTGACCCAAATCCGCCTTGTCGTTGTTGTTTAGCAACTTGATCGTCCCCATCAGCCAGCAGATACGGTAAGAAAATTCCTTGACCAATACGTTCGCCTTTTTTGATGTGAACATCTTTAATGCCAAAGTTAATGAACTGGAAGAAAATTTCACCTTCATTAGCATCATTATTATAGTAGTCAGCGTCCACAATACCAATTGCATTTGGCATCATGATACGCTTTTTGATTGGACCGCTAGAACGTGACACAAGCTGCAAATACTCACTTTCAGCCATATATGCTTTAATACCCGTTGGTACCAAAACAGGCTTTAAAAGGTCTTGTAAATCGGCATCATCACGAATACCTTTTAGTTTACCAAGGGATAAAATGTTGAGTCCCTTAAAAAAAGGATTACTCAAAACGCTTGGCAAGGTAACGTCTGCTGATGCTTCAAAATCATATCCAGCTGCTTGTGTTGTGCTTCGCTTAGGCAAATTTAAACCAGCATTAGCGTATTGACTTACTATTTCAAAACCACGTGTCATCTTTCAAATACCTCATTAATTGTTTATATTTCATTATACGTTATTTCGGTCAAATTTTAGACAGCATTTTTGTCACTTAACTGCTCTTCTATTGTTATAATGTAGACAGAGGAAATCATTATGGACTTTCAACATGAAAATGGTCGTTATTTTTTGGAAAAAGACGGCAAAACAATTGCAGAAGTGCTTTATACCACAATTAATGATGGCAAAACCTTGTCACTCAACTCGACAATCGTTGACCCATCACTACGTGGTCAAGGTGTCGCACGTCAGTTAGTCGATACTGTCGTTCATGAAGCACAAGCAAACGGTCAAACAGTGAAACCCGTCTGCTCATACGCACGCGCTTTGTTTTTCCGCAATCCCGACATTTATCAGGAGATTGAATACAAGTCATGAGTTCAACACAAGATTTGCAAAAGATTATTGCTGGCCGACGTGCCGCTGAATTTGTTCAAGATGGTATGGTGGTCGGCATTGGCTCTGGTTCGACCATTGCCCACGTTATCACAGCATTGGGTGAACGTGTTGCCAACGAAAATCTCAAAATTGTTGGCGTCCCAACTTCCGAGAAAACGCGTCGTAATGCGGCTAAACTAGGCATTCCCATGTATAATGTTGACGATGTCGACAAAATTGATTTGACGATTGATGGTGCCGACCAAGTTGCCGACGACTTTTCAGCCATTAAAGGTGGCGGAGCTGCTCTCCTATGGGAAAAAATTGTCGCTTTCAATTCACGTGAAAACATCTGGGTCATTGACCAAACCAAACGTGTCCCAAAACTCGAACAATATTTACCCGTGGAAGTCATTCCTTATGGTTCTGAACAATTGTTCAAGCGCTTTACCGCAGATGGATTCCACCCAACTTGGCGATTAGACCAAAATGGTAATCCTGTCCGCACCGATTCGGCAAACTTCTTAATTGATTTACATTTACCAGTCATTGAAGACCCAAGGGCTTTGGGTGAAGAACTTATTGGTATGGTTGGTGTTGTTGAACACGGTTTGTTCACCGATGTCGTCAATCAAATTGTGATTGGTCATGAGAATAACGTTGAAATTATTAAGGCACCTTGAGGGGCCTTTTTTTGATGTCATAAAACATAACATAGATAATTGGTATACTCGATTTGTGCGGTAAAATATTCTCATAACCTGCAAGGAGAACCAACATGCGTACAGAATCAGATTCACTTGGTCAGATCGAACTGCCAAAAGATGTCTACTTTGGTGTTCATACCCAGCGAGCTTTGAATAATTTCCCGATTTCAGATAATGTCACTCACCCAGAAATTATTCGCGCCTTTCTGGAAATTAAGCAAGCAGCTGCCCAAACAAACGCCACGTCAGGTAATTTGGATCGTTCAATTGCCAAGCACATTGTCAGTGCAACTAAATTACTCCTCAAGCAACCAATTGATTCTCGTATGTTTCCCATTAGTGACATTCAAGGTGGTGCTGGTACAAGCACCAATATGAATGTCAATGAAGTGATTGCCAACATTGCATTAGAACAAATTGGTCGCGCCCGTGGCGACTATCAACGCATTAATCCCAATGATCATATTAATATGGGTCAAAGTACCAACGATACTTATCCAAGCGCTGGTAAAATTGCCTTGATTCGTTTGATGGCGCCATTGCTTGACTCATTAGAATCCCTAGTTGACGCTCTTGGCAACAAAGCTGACACGTTCTCTACAACTTACAAAATGGGGCGCACGCAACTGCAAGACGCCGTGCCAATGACGTTGGGTAATAGTTTTCACGCATGGCTCAAGCCCCTACGTCGTGATATAACACGGCTCACCACCGCTCGCGATGCGCTATATATGCTTAATATGGGTGGCTCGGCCATTGGTTCAGGAATCAATGTCATCTATCACTATCAAGTCCACATCGTCCCAAACCTTGCTAGTATCACCAACTTGCCCTTGACACAGGCACATGATTTATTTGACGCCACCTCTAATTTAGATAGCTTTGTGGCGCTATCAGGTGCTCTTAAGTCACTGGCGGTCAACCTATCAAAAATGTCAAATGATCTAAGACTCATTAGTTCCGGTCCACGTTCTGGTCTCCATGAAATCAATCTACCCGCTAAACAAGCCGGTTCTTCCATCATGCCCGGTAAAGTTAACCCCGTCATTCCAGAAGTAGTCAACCAAGTCGCTTTTGAAATGATTGGCTTTGACGCCACCATCACAGCAGCGGCGGAGGCTGGACAGCTTGAGCTCAACGCTTTTGAGCCCATTATCTTCAAAAGTCTGATTGCAGGCATTGAACATTTGACCCGTGCAATGGATACACTACGTATCAATGCGGTTGACGGTATCACCATTAACAAATCACGTTTGTCACAGGATATTGATTTGTCAGCTAGTTTTGCAACCGCAATGGCCCCAATTATTGGCTATCAAGAAGCTGCTAAAATTGCCAAAGAATCCCTACGTACTGGCAAATCGTTGCGCCAGATCGCTGAAAATAAAGGTGTATTCAGTGAAGATGAACTGGCACATATCTTCAAGGTTGAAGACATTGTCATCAACGCTCGAACACCAGAGCATGGTCTTGTGTTGCATGCCCCCAAAGCTAAAGCATAGTCAAACCCAAAGTAGTCAGACGACTACTTTTTTTAATCGCGCAAACTAATCCCAACAATACCGACAATAATCACCAAAACGCCCCAAAATTGCCAGCCAAACGAGAACGGATGATGTAAAACAATCACACTTAAAATGATTGAAAACACTAATTCCATCGCTTGTGTTGCTTCAACTTTGGCTAATGATTTGATGTTCTTAAAAACCATTGAGGTTGCGTGGAAAAAGAGTGCCGTAGCAATAACACCTGAAGAGAGCGCAACCAGAAAAGTTGCCATAACCGTTTTGCTGCTAGGGGTGCCGTTGACAACAAAACTAATCCCAGCAAGCAATAGCCACGTCGGTGTTGTACAAATTAACATCCCCCAGATTCGCTCAATTCCACTCGTTTTGGGCGCTACCACCATGACTTGACGATTTCCCAAAGGATAACAAATCGCCCCAACAAGAATCGCCAACAAGGCTAAGTAGATATGCCCAGTGATATGAATTGTCCCCATGTATTGCATGACCGTCATCAACACACCAGCCAAAATAAACCCCATCCAAGGCAAACTTTGCCACGGAAAAGGAACTTTTGGTCTTGTTGTCTTCCCTCTAACACGTAAGTTGAGCAATGGGGTCGTCAAAACACCACAAACAATTGTGCTTTGCCAGACGCTTGCCACCAACCAGCCCGGCAAGTATGCGCTTGCTAAACATAATGGCACATAAAACAGCACAAAACAAAAATGACTCCACACCCACCATGACACCGGTTGCCGACTGATTGCTTGCTTCACGTGCTTAAATGACCCACCGAGTGGTACTAAAATAACAGCCATCATGGGCACCATCCATAAAAATCGCAGGGACGCAGACCATAGCCAAAAACCGTTCTTATTCGCAATGATTTCATTGAAAATAAAGGTCAATGAGAAAAAGAAGGCAGATAGCACACCGATGAGAATTGCTTTAACACTTATTTTCATACATAAACCCGCCTTTTTCTGATTACTAACAAGTTACCAGTAAATACAAAGGCATACAATAAAAATATTGTATGCCTTATAATATTTAATAATCACAGATAATTAGGAGAACAACTATGGTTGATGATGACTTATCTTGGGTCCCCAGCAAATTGCCTTTGCAACCACCGCTTTACCAATCGCTGTATCAAAATATTCAAAACGACATTGAAAACGGCATATTGCCACCCTATAAACAGCTACCTTCCCAACGAGAACTGTCCTATTTTTTAGACATTCATTTCACAACTGTCACACATGCTTATGAATTGGCAATCAAACAAGGACTACTCTACTCAGAAAAAGGTCGTGGTACTTTTGTATCGCCTAATGGTGTGCGCGATAATACAATTCAAGCACAAAATAACGCATCACACATCAGCGATTTGGGTAGTCTCAATATGGGACACACGCCTAATAGTCTTGCAGAAAGCACTATCAAACTAGCTATGTCACACGTCACATTAGCAACTTTGTCACGCTACTCTACCAACGCTTTTGACGACCAACAATACCACCAAATTTGTCAGCAGTGGTTTGATTATTTACAGGTGCCCATGAACAAGAATCAATCAACCTTGATTACCGGCGGCGGGCAGAGTGGCTTAGCAGTCATCTTGTCTGGCTTGTTCAAACCTTATGACACAATCGTCGTCGATGAATACACCTATTCTAATTTCATTGAATTAGCGAAAACATTGCATATCAAACTGCTGGCAATTGCGCAAAATCAAGATGGCATGGATCTCGTTGCACTCGAACATTTACTCACCAATCAAAAAATTAACGGTGTTTACGTCATGCCATTTTTATCCAATCCAACCAATCGTTCCATGCCACTGATTCGGCGTCAACAGTTAGCAAGATTGAGTAGGCAACATGATTTTATTATCATTGAAGATGACTATTTGAGACATTTAGATACACAAAAATTGCCTGCCATAATTGATTTAGCACCGCAAAACACAGTTTATATCACTAGCTTTTCTAAAATTGTTGCGCCCGGTTTGCGCGTCGCCTTTCTCTTGTATGACCAGCAATTTGATCGACAATTGCGCCATTCATTTACTAATTTAAATTTGCAAGAACCGACGCTAGACTTTGAAATTATCCGCTATCTGATTGAACATCATCTTATTGAACCTTTAATCCATTATCAACGTGAGCAAATAGAACGTCATGTTGCTGTTTTTCGTGAAATATTTGATCTCAGCGCCCCTAACAGTCCTTTTCAATGGGTCAAAATTAATCCTAAGTTGGAAATTGGAAAAGTTAAAGACGATTTGGCGCAACAAAAAATCCATGTGCTGTTGAGCCCCCAATTTCAAGCTGGTGGCTGGCGGTCGCACAGGGATTATTTTGTCAGAATTGCAATTGCTGGCATTAGCGATACAGCGCAACTGCAGCAAATACTGTTACGCCTGAAACCTATCATTAGGTAAGCAGGCGTTTTTATTTTAACAGTGCTAACGTTGGCTCATGTAAGCGTCCGTTGAAGTATTTCACCAATGCACGTTGGTACAGTTCAGAATTGTCAGCGACTTTACCAAACAATGTCAAACTTGCTTGGAATTTTTGCGCATCGACTTCACCAAATAATGCCACCGGATCAGAGTCAGGCAAATTCAGTGTGGTCGTGACAATCGTTTCTAAACGCTCACGTAATGTGTCATCAGCAAGATAATCGTTGGCTTCTTGTTCGCCATCAATACCATAGTACATTGCACGCGCGCTGCTACCCAAACCTTTTAATTGTGGTAGCACAAACCACATCCAATGGGTTTGTTTTTGACCATTGGTTAATTCTTGAAGTGCGTCTTGATAGGAATTCACGCCAATGATTTCACCATTTTGGGCGTCAAGAAAACGTTGTAGGATACTATCAACCGTCAATGTTTGCGCTTGACCGGTTGCTTTGTATTGCTGATACACTCTAAAAACAGCGTCCCCAGAAAACGTTAGTGGTGTGTGGGCAATTGTTTTCGGTGACATCCAACGCTTAGCGTCGATTTCAGTGTCATCAATTTGAGATAACTCATCATCCCATGATGTTAACAAATAAACCGTTGTGTAGAGTTTCGTCCGGTCACCATTAGGATAATGGGCAATGTAGTGGCGTCCTGATACTGTTCCTATCAGTTGTAATTGTTGTGGGTCCGCGACGATACCACCTTCTTCAAGTGATTCACGCGCTGCATTTTCCTGCCACGACATTTCTGGCTCAACGTAGCCACCGGGGAAAGCCCACGCATTGAAATCACGATTAAAGACCATCAATAGCTCGCCTTTTTGATTTTCAATGACGGTGTCAGTAGTGGCCGTCACCAATTCAAAGTCATGACCAACTTTTTCACGTATTTTAGCAATATAGGAATCTTGATAGGGCATATTTTTCTCCTTGAACGCTGAACTTGTTGACGATGGACGCAATGTCTTTGAGCACCAACGACATCGTACCATCCGCGTTATTGACAAATTCTACTTTACTATGATCTTGATAAATATCAATCGGAATAGATAATTCAATACCGGAATCCAATTTAAACTTTTGGACGCGATACTTTTTTTCGTATTTGGTCGTGTTGGGGACAGCAACAGTCTTTGGAATTGCCTTTTCAGTGTATTCTTGCTTCGCGCTGATATTATTGGTGAAAACTTTTTCAGCAATTTTGTCAGTGTCAATTTCACCAGTCGCCTCAATACTATCGTGGATCACGGTTTGTGTGATAGCGAGCGCTTCATGCTCTGGTTCGTCGTATTTTTCAGCGATATTTTTAACTGTGCGCTTAATCGTTTGAATATTCTCTTTTACCGAAACGTCCGGTTTTATTTCGAGGAATTTTTCGGAAAAATACGGCACGCGGTGACCATCAATGAGGTATTTCTTTTCTAGCAGTTGATAACTATCATCGTTTAAATCAACCAATATTGCTTCACTGACCGTTTGCGTCGCAGCGGGCAAAACAGCTTGATTTAGCACCAAGTTATTCACCATTTTGTCGTCTTCGTATTCGACAGCATGTGCATAACGTGGTGCAAAATCCAACTTTATCAACCCAAATACTGGCCCTTCGTCCATCGTCGCTTGAAAACTCAACAAATCGCCGGGGTGAATTGCTTCACTCCCGGCCATTGTGTCAAATAATTTAGCAGCGAGTTGCGTGGTCATGGTCGCAAAATTATCTTGTGCCAAACTTTTTTTGAGATAATTGTCGGCGGTGAGATGACCTGTCTTGATATCACCTTGCATGACCTTGGCGACAATCTTGTCAATATAATCATGAACACCAGCGTTATCAACGTTCATTTCCGCTTGGGAAGCAATTAAACTACCTGTGTTCGTATCTAAAATATGCAAAATGGCATGTTGAATAATCATCGTAATGTCTGTTGTGCGTGGTTAACACGCAAAAAGTCCTTTATCTATTTTCTTCATTGTACCATTTTCACTCATTGCTGTTATCACTCTGGCGTGTCACTTAACGTCCATGTTAATTCTGATTCTAGTTGTTTGCCTAATAAATTAGTCGACAAGACAGCATTAGGGTTCAACCAAATGCTGAAGTTTTTGGTATCATCATGGTTAAATAGAATATTCTTGGTTGCGGTCGCTGATGTGCCCGACCAGAAACTGCAAGCTCCCGTGGATAAATCATTAGCGCCATATTTAATCTTCAAATCTGAATTAGCAATCGTAGCTGATTCACCATCAGTTGTCCAGTCGCTTGTTTGCGCCACGGTAACATTATACGTTGTACTGTTGTCTAAATCTTCTAAGGCTACTGAACCAGTTGTCATGTTGGTTGCCAGAGGGCTATTGCCATTAAAGAAGTCACTGGCTGCTAACGTGCCAAAATTAAGGTCATCAACTGATACAATACTTGGCGAAGCTTGATTCTTGTTGGCCCAAACATACGTTACCGGTCGAACCGCATCGTCCCACATTTCAGTGGTAGAAACCTTGTCACCTTTTGGATTCAAGACAGTGCCGTTACCAACAATCTGCCAAGCCGCGTCATTCGTGACGTAACTTGTGCTAGGAATCGTTGTGCCAGCCGCTGGTGCTGCGTCAAATCCGGGGTCCTCTGGGAATACTGTCTGTTCGCCAAGCTTAACCTGCCAAAGGTTGCTTTCTTGATCAGATTCAGGGTCCAACGCTTGCCATGAGCTAAACATGAACGCAACCGGCGAGGTAACGCCGATTCCACCCGCTTCAGGGTTCACTTCTTTTAACCCAGATAAGTCAAATGAACTAGTGTCTAATGTTTCCAGTGACGCACCCACAAACATGACTTGCATATTCTCAACACGTGCCGTATCGAAATGTGACAAGTCTAAGTGCTTCAGGCCGTTCAAGGCAAACATACCAAACATATCTGTGACATTGCTGGCATTAAAGCTAGACAAATCTAATGCCGTCAAGTTAGGCATCATTAGAAACATACATGACATATTCTCAACCTTATCAGTATTGAAATGACTCAAATCAAGGCTACTCAGTGACGCGTCTGCAAACATGTAGCTCATGTTTGTTACATTACTCGTGTTAAAACTTTCAATATTCAGCGCTGTCAAACTAGACAATCCACCAAACATCGTATCCATATTCTCAACCTTATCAGTGTTGAAGTGACTCAAATCAAGCGTACTTAACTGTGATGCGAAAGCAAACATGCCACTCATATCCTCAACATTACCAGTATCGAGATTCGTATCATCAAATGATTGTAAGTTCTCCAAATCCGAGAACAAATAGCTTGAATCCACTGGCGCTGCAACATCATCTTCAAATCTAATAGCAGTGACTAACTGTGGTAAATCTGAACCCCACCCAAAAGTCGCATTCAAGTTCTCATAAACCCCCTCAGCCAGCACCGTGGGCGAGTCGTCTTCAGACTTGTAAAAGGTCAAAACACCATCATCTGGATTCAAATACCACGGTGAATTACCATTAACACCACGCCACTTTTCGCGAGGTTGCCAAACGTACGTTGTTGTAACTGCACGACTGTCACTTGGAATGTCACCACCGGAAATCAAGGCACCAGTGGGCGCATGGTCAGTCCCCTCACCAACAATTTGCCAGCGATTGCCACTCACGTAATCACTACCAGCTCCCGGAATAGTCGAACCCACAATTGGATCCAGAATATTGGCTGCACCATCAAATGTTTGGTTCGCGCCAAGTGTTAGCTTCCATAAGCTACGATTATACATATATAGCATGTTGTCAACGTCGCATTCTGAGTTGAACGTAAAATGACTTAAATCCAGCGTCAAAACTTGTGATTGATAAAACATATAGCTCATGTCGGTCACTAGACTTGTATCAAAGCTACTGATGTCAATCGTCGTTGCGTTCGAATAATTAAACATATCACTCATATCAGTCACCGCACTCGTATCAAAACTACTCAAATCTAGCGTCGTCGCTTTTGAACCACTAAACATATATCTCATATTAGTCACTGCACTCGTATCAAAACTACTCACGTCTAGCGTTGTTGCGGCTGATTCATAAAACATATGACTCATGTCAGTGACTGCACTCGTATCAAAACTACTCAAATCTAGCGTCGTCGCTTTTGAACCAGAAAACATATCACTCATATCAGTCACCGCACTCGTATCAAAACTACTCAAATCTAACGTTGTTGCCGCTGAATAACTAAACATATCACTCATACCAGTCACCGCACTCGTATCAAAACTACTCAAATCTAGCGTCGGTGCTTGTGAACCATAAAACATTCGGAGCATTGTCGTCACATCTGATGTATCAAGATTCGCGCTATCAAACTTTTCTAAATTGGATAAATAGCAAAACATCTGACTACTATTTGAAGGTAGCTTAGCACCTGATAAGAATTTTATTTCCTTAATCATTGAGACATAGCCTGCGAACTCGGCAGCATACATAATTTCACCCGCTGCCAACGTTCCCGCTCCAAACTCCAAAATGCCGGTATCTGGGTCCAGCGTGTATGGTGATGTCCCATAAGTCCCTGTGATCGTCTCAGTTGCTTTTAACTGTGGTGCTAACGTCGGTTCACTTATTTTTTCTTTTTGCGCTACAACCGGCTTATCTGGTTCTGGCACAGGGTCAGCCTTTGGTTCTGGCTGAACTTCAACTGGTGCCTTATCAGTATCAGCCGAGGTATTAACCTCAGACTGTCTTTTTGGCATTTTAAAAACTTTATCCAGCAATGCAGCCTTTTTTGTCTTATCGTGTGTTGCTGATTTCAGATTAGATTGTTCGGCAGCCACAGCGGCTACCATTTGTACAGGACTTGCGCTAACCAGTAGCAAAGTTATCGTTAATTAAGATGGCTTTTCTAACATATTTTTTCATGCAGCATACTCCCAGTTTTATCGTCATCATTTAGTATAAAGTGGGGGGGTGAAGCTACCTTGAACAAAAGATGACCATTTTGTGAACAAATCACACAAAAAAACCAGCTCATCAATAGATGAACTGGTTCAATCATTTAACAACTATTATTCAGTTACTGGTGTCTTTGCAACCACTGCTGAGATGACTACCTTGCCGTCAACTAAGTCAGCGCTCAAAGCCTTTTCACCGGGGTTATCCAAGTAGAAATCGGTTACTTGGTCACGAATTTGTTGCTCAATGACACGACGTAGTGGACGTGCACCCATTGCTTCGTCATAACCATCTTCAATCAGATGATTCTTGACTGCTTCAGATACTTGCAATGTCAAGTCTTTCTTAGCCAATGTCTTGTTCACATCATCTAACATCAAGTCAACAATTTGCTTCAAGTCCGCCTTTGTCAAAGCGCTAAACTCAATCACACCATTGAAACGGTTCAAGAATTCAGGGCGGAAGTAAGGTGCCAACTTCTTCATCAAGTCTTCTTCGTCACCTGCTGCGCCATGACCGAAGCCGGCGTTTGATGTAGCAATAATGACTGTGTTCTTAAAGTTAACCACATTACCTTGACCATCAGTCAAGCGACCATCATCCATCACTTGCAATAGTAAGGTCAAAACTTGCGGATTAGCCTTTTCAATTTCGTCTAGTAAGACAATTGAGTAAGGATTACGACGTACTTTTTCTGTTAAGGTGTTGCTGTTGTCGTCATAACCAACATATCCTGCTGTCGTACCAATCAACTTTGATACGGCCGTCAAGTCAGAATACTCACTCATATCCAGACGGACAATGTTTTCCTTGCTACCGAACATATCCAACGCTAACTGCTTAGCAAGTTCAGTCTTACCAACACCAGTTGGTCCAACAAACAAGAACGAACCAATTGGACGATTACCTTCATCAAATCCTGCACGATTACGGCGAATTGCCTTAGCAACCATGTTAACAGCTTCATCTTGACCAATGACTTTACCAGCCAAGCGATCACCAATTGTCTTCAAGCGTTCAATATCTGAAGCACCCATTTGTGCAACGGGAATACCAGTCAAACGTTCAACTGATTCCGCAACATCATTTGGCGTTGCCACAACTTTTGTAGCATCTTCAGCACTATTGATTTTCTTCTCCAAATCAGCAATTTGGTTCTTATATTTCAAGGCTGCTTCATAATCTTCATCACTAACTGCCTTTTCTTGCTTTGCTTTAACATCAGTCATTTGCTTTTCTAGGCTGACTTTGTCTGTCACTGGATTCTTCGCTGACAAATGTGCTGCTGTCATATCCAACAAATCAATCGCCTTATCAGGTAATGACCGTTGTGGAATATACTGAACCGCATAATCAACCGCTGCTTTTAAGACATCTTCTGGCAATGAGACATGGTGGTGCTTCTCGTATAACTTAGCAATACCCTTCAAAATCTCAAGCGTGTCCTTTGGACTTGGTGCATTAACCGTTACTTCGTTGAAACGACGTGCCAAGGCAGCGTTTTTCATGATTGTGTTACGGTACTCATCTTGTGTTGTGGCACCAATTAATGAAATTTCACCACGACTCAAGGCAGGCTTGATAATATCAGCCAATCCCTTACCACCATCTTCGCCACCAGTTGAACCAGCGCCTAAGATTTGATGAATTTCATCAAAGAACAAGATGATGTTACCTGCTGTCTTGACTTCTTTCATCAAGTTTTGGATATTTTCCTCAAAAGCGCCACGGAATTGTGTGCCAGCTTCCAAGCTAGAAATATCAATGCTATAAATTTCCTTATCTTTAATGGCTGCTGGGACATCCCCATTGACAATCGCTTGTGCCAAGCCTTCAACGACCGCCGTCTTACCAACACCGGCATCACCAACTAACACAGGGTTATTCTTGGTACGACGACCTAGAATTTCTGCTGTTTCTTGAATTTCTTTGTTACGACCAATCACTGGATCAAGCAAGCCATCACGTGCTTCTTGCGTCAAATTACGACCAAGCTTTGCCAACATGCCTTCTTGCTTAACTTGTCCCGGTTGTTGTGCCATTGGGCGACCATTACCAGCCACTTGGCCGGCTTGCTGACTACCTTGTGGTAACTGACCACTTTGGCGATATTGCGCAAATTCCTCTGGTGTGACTTCGCGACCGTTAATCAAATAACGACGATTTTCCGAATTCATACCGTTCATATTGCCCATCATGTTGTTAAAAATGTCATTCATATCTGATCCGAATGGATCATTGAAAAAATTATTGTTAGCCATAGTTTAAATTCCCCTTTTTATCTACGTGCTTGTGCTTCCCCAAGCACTTGTTTACTGTTCATCAAAATAAAGTTTCTCAAGTTCTCTGAGCACTTCCCACATTGCTTTGTGTTGTGCCTTCGCGAGTGCGTCAAGATCGCGCATATTCAAGCTCGTTGCGTCTGATTGTGTTTTATTAAACGACTTGTGAATCGTTGTATACCCGTAACCAGAATCCTTCGCCACACGATAAATCGTTAGCGAATTATCATCTAAATATGCTTTAATATCAAATCTCATTGTCAATCGCCGTCCTCGTTAGTTTGACCACGCACACGATTGTGGGCGTAGTCTTGTATAAAGTTGCTGCTTCTAAACATCTAGTTACATCTCCTTTATCAAAAAGAGGCTCGTGAGATTTCATCACTCACTTTTCTTGTTCCTCTCTATATTTATAGTATATCACATTTGTGACATAACACAAGTGTAAACTATTGAATTGTTGTTTTATTTTATTACATTAGTTGTTTTCCCCTAGTGATGTCATGATAAACTAGATGTTATTGGAGAATATCATGTCTAAAACACCCTACCATATCAACTTACCTGAAGAAGTTGTCACTGAATTGCACTTACAGCCTGAACAATCATTTCATTTAACTTTACGGAACGGATCGCTCACGCTACACCCAATAGACGGTCAAAATGAAATTCAAACATTATCACTGCGACATTTCCTAGTCCCATCAGTGTTGGCGGCATTGTTATTCATTGGTTATGCACTGTATCAAAGACACTTTCAATTACCATTAGGCGGCGACAATTCAATTGCCAGCGCTGTCATTCTGTTAGGCGAAATGAGTGGTATGCTTAGTTTTTTGGTAACTTATGTTCAAGAAGTTCGTCGTCAACCTAATTCACTCAAGCGCAAAACGAGCTGGCGTGTTTTCCCTGCTTTATTGATTGCTTTTGCGATTATTTTAGCCTTTATAACCTCTGGTTTCTTTTGGGCAATTAATTACTTATTTCAAAATGTGACCTTTGATTTATTCACCTCGGTGGTGTTATTTGTTTTATTTGATGCGATTATTAATTTTTTGATGATTTACGCCGCTTTATCAATTTCGACTTTATTTATTACTGCCATTTTTGTGATGACTATGATTGGCGGCGTCTTAATTGCGATGGTAACCAACAGTTCACGGCTATGGTGGCAATATAACTTGAGCTTTTTAGGAACAGACGGCGCTCTTGACGCTTGGCAATTTAACGCAACTTTGATTTTGGCTGGCTTAATTTGGATTGCCTTAGTCGATTATTTGTTTGTACCACTGCAACAAGTCATGCGTGGCAATCACCGACTGATTGTCTTACGCGTTTTGCTAACATTATCGGCCATCTCACTAGCAGGTATTGGTGCCTTTCCAAATAACGCCGGACAACTGCATTTTATTCATGATCAAATCGCCAACGGCTTAGTCTATTTTATTTTAATTTTGATGGCTGGCAATCGGTGGTTATTACCAAATGCACCGCGTGAATTTATGGTCACTTCATACGTCATTGGTGGTGTTTTGGTCGTCACGATGCTGCTATTTGAAGTCATTGGTTATTTGTCTCTGACAGCTTTTGAAATCATTGCTTTTGGGCTGACATTAAGTTGGATTTTATTACTATTACAAAATATCTACCGGCTGTATTATCATGCCTACCAAACATTTGTCGTCAAAATTTCTTGAGGTGCCTTTCCTTTATCCAAACATGGTATGATTAAGGACGTAACGAACCGCTATTTGGCATTGCAATGCAGAAAGTAAAACATGACAACAGAAAAAAAACGGCCCTACCAAAACGGTCACAACAATACACCAAAAAAGACGACTTATAAGCAGTCTTTTAAAGGCAACCGCCGACCCAATCATGGCGCACAAGACGGGGTCAATGTTCGCGTTGGTCAAAATTTCCCATTAACAATCAAACGATTGGGTATTAATGGTGAGGGTATTGGCTATTTCAAACGCAAGATTGTCTTTGTCCCCGGCGCTTTACCAGACGAAGTCGCTGTGGTGAAAGTCACGGAAGTCGAACCAAAATACATCGCCGCCAAAGTGCTCAAAATTCGTGAGAAATCACCACAACGTGTCAAACCACTCGATGAGTACGCTGATACTGTGGGTGGCTTTGAACTTGAACACATGACCTATCCGGCGCAACTCGCCTTCAAAAAAGACGTCATTGCCCAAGCACTCGAAAAATTCCAACCCCGTGGCTGGACACACTATGAATTACGCGACACAATCGGCATGGACAACCCATACGATTACCGTAATAAAGCGCAATTCCCCGTTCGCAAAATTGGCGATAAATTAAGTGTTGGCATGTACAAACGCGGCAGTCATGAACTTGTCGATTTGCCCGTTGTACACACGCAAGACCCAGCCACCATGAAAGTTATCCGCAAGGTCGCAGAACTGCTCGATAAACTGTCTGTCTCCATTTATAATGAAGATAAAAATCGCGGAACTGTGAAAACAATTATCGCCCGTGTTTCACACACAACAGGTGACGTGCAATTGACTTTTGTCACGCATACTGATGGTTTCCCGGGAGATACGGCTTTAATTGCTGCTATCAATCAAGCATTACCTGAAGTCGTGGGTATCTTCCAAAATTACAATCCCGGTCGTACGAGTTTGGTGTGGGGTGAGGAAACGCTCAAATTATGGGGCCGTGACACGATTGAAGAGACCATTCTCGGCAAGACCTTCCAATTATCGCCTCGGGCGTTTATGCAACTCAACCACACGCAAATGACTGTGGCGTATGAAGAAGCATTAACCGCGCTAAATTTGACCCATGCAGATAAACTCGTTGATGCCTACGCTGGTGTTGGAACGATTGGTCTTACATTAGCAGACAAAGCTGGCGAAGTCCGTGGCATGGAAATTGTACCAGAGGCTGTTGATGATGCCAATGACAACGCTGCACGCAATAATATCACAAATGCACATTATGAAGTTGGCACAGCCGAAGCCTTATTTCCAAAGTGGCAAGCGCAAGGCTGGGTGGCCGACGCCTTGATTGTTGATCCCCCACGTACTGGTTTAGACACTGCTTTACGGCGCGAAATTCTACGCACAAAACCCGAGAAATTTGTTTATATTTCATGTAATGCTTCCACATTAGCACGTGATTTAGTTGATCTCGCACAAGTCTATCAGGTTGATTATATTCAAAGTATTGATATGTTCCCACAGACTGCCCGTTGGGAAGGTGTCGTTAAATTAACAAAACGAGGTTAACTATGCGCGGTGTGATACACCATATTGAAATCAATGTTGCTAATTTGGAGAAATCACGTCAATTTTGGCTACCTTTTTTAACAGCACTCGACTATGACCTTTATCAAGAATGGTCGGCTGGCTTTTCAATGAAATTAGGTGACACCTACTTAGTATTTGTCCAAACCGAAGACAACTATTTATCACCAAGTTTCCATCGCAAGCACAATGGTCTAAACCATCTCGCTTTCCATGTCGCCTCACGTCAGGAACTTGACTACTGGCGTAACTGGATTCATGAGCTTAATCTGAAAGAATTGTACCCGCAACAATATCCATACGCTGGCGGGCAAGATTACCAAGCTCTTTATTTCGAAGATCCAGATCGATTAAAAATTGAACTCGTTTACCAAGAAGTCTGAGTCATCAGGCTTTTTTTATTGTCGCGCTAATGGTTAAAACAACATCTTTTCAAAAGCCAATTTGAACACAAAAAACTCACAATTTTCACAAACATATCAAGTGACAAAAGCCATGTGCGTGTTACCATAAAAGTAACAAATCTATTATTTTATTTTGGAAAGTAGGCACTCTTTTATACCGTTGTATGAGACACTGACTAATAGATTTTGGGATAGTAAGTTAAATACAATTCAAAATAAAAATCGCAGTTCATATCACGTATAAATACGATTATTGGAAAGCAGGTAAATAGTATGACACAGTCAGATTTTGGCGTTGTTGGCTTAGCAGTAATGGGTCGCAACTTGGCACTCAACATTGAGTCACGTGGTTACACCGTTTCAGTGTTTAATCGGTCTCGCGCGCGAACAGACGATTTGGTTCAAAAGCACGCTGATAAATCATTTATTCCTAGTTATTCAATCCCAGATTTTGTACAATCTATCAAAGCCCCACGCCGTATTTTACTAATGGTTAAAGCTGGTAAAGGCACTGATGATGTGATTGACGAGTTGCTGCCACATCTATCAAAAGGTGATTTGCTCATTGATGGTGGTAACACATTCTTCCAAGATACAATTCGTCGTTCAGAAAAGCTCTCACAATCAGGCATCAACTTTATTGGCATGGGTGTTTCTGGTGGTGAATTAGGCGCACTCGAAGGACCATCGCTAATGCCCGGTGGTCAACGCGAAGCTTATGATTCAGTGGCACCTATTTTAGAAGAAATTGCCGCAAAAGCACCAGAAGATGGTCGGCCAACCGTTACTTATGTCGGTCCAAATGGTGCCGGTCACTACGTCAAAATGGTGCATAATGGTATCGAGTATGGTGATATGGAATTAATCGCCGAATCATACGATATTCTAAAGCGTGTACTCGATTTGAATGCCAATGATTTGGCCAAGACTTTTGCTGATTGGAATAGTGGTGAATTGAACTCATACTTAATCGAAATCACAGCCGATATTCTAACTCGCAAAGATGATTTGGGCTCTGACAAGCCAATAGTAGACGTTATTCTCGATCGCGCCGGTAACAAAGGCACTGGTAAATGGTCATCACAATCAGCACTTGAAGTTGGTGCACCACAGTCATTGATTACTGAATCTGTTTACGCACGCTATATTTCAGCGCTAAAAGCAGATCGTCTCGTAGCTGCCGATTTGCTAAACGGTCCTGATTTTACCTTTGATGGTGACAAAGACAGCGTCGCAGAAGATGTTCGTCAGGCACTCTACTTTGGTAAAATCATGTCTTACGCCCAAGGATTTGACCAATTACGGATGGCTTCAGATCATTATGATTGGAATCTACCATTTGGTGAACTTGCGCAATTGTGGCGTGCTGGTGCGATTATCCGAGCACAATTCCTACAACGAATCACTGACGCCTACACAACTAAAAGTGATTTGCATAATTTGCTTTTGGATAGCTACTTTAAAGACATTGCTGAAAAGTATCAAGGTGCAGCCCGCCGTGTTGTTGCACTGGCTGTGTCAGCCGGTGTGCCAACACCATCGTTGTCTGCCGCAGTCGCCTATTACGATTCCTACCGATCAGCTGTTTTGCCAGCAAACTTGATTCAAGCACAACGGGATTACTTCGGCGCTCATACTTATGAACGCGTGGATAAGCCAGCCGGTGAAATGTTCCACTATTCTTGGTATGATGAAGCCTAATTTTAACCTGTGGTAATATGTGATTTCATGTTCACTATTTCTCATAATAACTATCTATTTGTTAGTGTAAGAGCTCCGAGACTTAAATCGGAAGACAATAATACTCATTTTAAAGCTATCAAATTTTACTAATTAATTGGGTGGCTTTTTGTTTGTATCAAAATGGTGTCGCGGTTTTTTGTCCTATTTTTTTGATGATAATAGCTACTGCAACTTCTTGTCTTGACAACTAATTGATAAACGTTTACAATTAGTATTTGTTTGTTATTTTATTCACATTTTAAGGAGAGTGTTGATGTTTGTTTTAAATAAGCCAAAGGCTAGTCTCAAAGAAATCATTATCAAAAGTGTCTGGTACGGTTTCATCGCCGGTATGATTTCCGGCATGGTCAAAATTGGTTGGGAAAATATTTTTCCACCTCGTACAATTGCCCGTAACCTGATTAATCCGCCACAACACATGGCCATGCAATTAGGTATCCCAAAAAAATTAGTTGAATCTTACTTCTACTATTCACAAGATCAAAAAGTTTTCTGGTTCACCTTAATTTTGCACTTTTCATTTGCTATCGCCTTTTCAGTCTTGTACGTTTTTGTATCACAATACTGGTCAAAAATTGGCTTGTGGCAAGGTGCCGCTTATGGTATCGTTCTTTGGATTGTGTGGCACGTCATCTTGATGCCCGCCTTTGGAACTGTCCCTGCACCATGGCATCAACCATTCGATGAACATTTCTCAGAATTCTGGGGACATATCGTTTGGGCATGGTCAATTGCCGCAACCGTTTACTACTTAATCGCTAAAGATAAAAAAGGTCATCTTGAAAATATTTAATGCTAAGTTTGACACACAAAGGATAAACTTATCCTTTGTTTTTTATTACAACTGGTATTCCTCATTAATTTGCATTACAATATCTAGCAATCAGATAAATATATCCCGTCAACTTACCCTTTGGAGAACGACATGAAAAAAGACAGTTTTGGTCGCAATGATTTAGATGATACTTTAAACGATGTCACCAACCACGCAGAGCGTGGATTGAGCTTACTATCAATTAAGGGCACTATAATTTTGGTTATCATCGTGATAATTGCATTATTGATTTATGTGATGACACAATAAAACACACACAACTCATGTTGTGTGTGTTTTTCATGAACATTAATTAAAATTGATCTTTCAACAATTGCTTAATTTCTGCCAAACTAGGTTGGCGTGGGTTACCTGGTGTTGTTTGGTCATTGTAAACCAAATCAATCAAGCTATCCAAAGAATCGTCAAAGTGCTTCTTGTCAACGCCGTTGCCTGACAATGTTTGGTTAACTTCAACTGACGCAGCCAAATCCTTAACAGCTGCAATCAATGAATCAACCAATTCAACATCTGTGTTACCCTTCAAACCAAGGAAACGCGCGATGTCAGCATAGTCCTTTTGTGCTGTATAAGTTTCGTAGCGTGGATAAGGTGTACGCTTTACGTTACCAGTTACGGCATTAAACTTAATCACATGTGGCATTGCAATCGCAATGGCCAAACCGTGTGGCAATTCGAATTCACCACCAGTCTTGTGGGCCAAGGCGTGGTTGATACCCAAGAAGGCGTTAGCAAATGACATACCTGCCAAAGTTGAGGCATAGTGCATCTTTGTACGTGCGTTTTGACCTTCTTTAGTTGGGTTCTTTGGATCATAGTGATAAGAATCAGCCAAGTTATCAAAAATCAACTTAATAGCTTGCAAAGCCCAAGGACGTGTAAATTCTGAGGCCATTACTGAAACGTATGATTCCAAGGCGTGTGACAAAGCATCCAAACCAGAGAATGCAACTGTGCGCTTTGGTACAGTCATCACGAATTCTGGATCAACAATGGCAACTTCAGGTGTTAATTCATAGTCGGCCAATGGGTACTTAACGTGTGTTTCATCATCAGTGATAACCGCGAATGGTGTCACTTCTGAACCAGTACCTGATGTGGTTGGAATTGCAACCATTTGCGTCAAACGTGCATGGTAGAACTTAACAATACGCTTACGGATATCCATGAACTTTTGTTGTAGTTCTGTAAACAAGTCTTTGATAGCATCATTATCTTCCAAGATACCTTCATGACGTGTTGAATATTCGTACAAGAAACGACCAATCTTACCAGCATCCAATGCTGAACCACCACCAAGCAAAATCACTGTGTCAGGCTTAAAATCAGCCATTTGACGTGCAATTTCAACTGCTTGTGACAAAGTTGGATCAGGCTTAACTGAACCGTAGATGTTTGTTTCGACTTGTTCTTGACGCAATTCAAGTTGGCTCAAAACCTTACCAACGAAGCCGAATTGCACCATACCAGGGTCAGCCACGATGAAGGCGCGCTTAACTGATGGTAATTCTTGCAAGTAAGTAATCGCGTTTGCTTCATAATAAACTTCCTTAGGCAAACGGATCCACTGTGGACGGTTACGACGACGTGCAACAGTTTTGATGTTAAGCAAGTCGTATGTTGACAAGTTGTGAGACAATGAATTCTTCCCCCATGATCCGGTACCAAGCGTCAATGATGGACGCATAGCATCTGTATAGATATCACCAACACCACCAATTGAATCTGGTTGGTTAACTAAGATACGTGATGCACCGATTGCATCAGCATATTCTTTGATGAATGGGTCATCTTGTGAACCAATTTGGATAGCGGCGTTGTGACCAGCACCTTGATAGTTCAACAATGATTGAACTGTTTCAATGGCTTCTTCACGCTTTTCAACTTTATAAATTGACAATAATGGTGACAACTTTTCTGATGACAAAGCTTCACCAATGTTCTTTTGATCCAACTCGAACAGCAAAACATCTTTGCCTTCAGGAATCTTAACACCAGCTTGTTCAGCAATCCAACGACCTGACATACCAGCAACTGGTCCGGCTACACCGAAACCTTCGGCGTTTGGCTTGAAGACGTAATCAGCAATCTTCTTGTAGTCTTTCTTAGGCACAAGGTAAGCACCTTGTTCTTGTAATTTAGCCAAAACTTCGTCGTAAATTGGCGCTTGGATAACCGCTGAGTTTTCAGTGGCACAGATCATACCATTATCAAAACGCTTTGACAAAAGTAAGTCTGACACAGCGCGGTCAGTATCTACGGTTGCATCCAAGTAGATAGCACCATTACCAGCACCAACACCCATTGATGGGTTTCCTGACTTCAAAGCGGCGTTAACCATTGATGGACCACCAGTGGCCAAGATTGAAGCGATGCCATGATTTTGAATTAAAGCAGTTGTAGCGTAGATTGAAGGCTTTTCAATCCATTGGATAAAGTTCTTGGGTGCACCAGCTTTCACAGCTGCTTCATAAACGATTTGTGCAGCGTGAACTGATGACTTTTGTGCTTGTGGGTGGAATGCGAAGATAATCGTATTACGCGTCTTAGCTGTCAACATTGACTTAAAAATCGTTGTTGACGTTGGATTAGTTGTTGGTACGATACCAGCTAATACACCAAGTGGTGCTGCTAATTCAACCTTTCCTTGGATTTTATCTTCATTGATAACGCCAACTGTCTTGTCAAACTTAATCGCGTTATAAACGGATTCAGAGGCAAAACGGTTCTTGGTATCTTTATCTTCAACAACACCTCGACCAGTTTCATCGTGGGCTTCATGGGCCAACAATAGTGAATTTTCAGAACCAGCTAATGCCATTGCGGCAACAATTTTGTCAACCTGTTCCTGTGAAAATGTTGAAAATTCTGCCAAAGCTTTTTGTGACTTTTCGACCAATTCGGCCGTCATTTTTTCAGCTTGAGCTGTCAATTCAGCTTTTTCTTCAGGTGTCAAAACCTTTTTAGCGGGCTTCTTTGCAGTTGCTTCTGCCATAATTTGTGCTCCTTTTTGTTTGCTCATTTC
Source organism: Leuconostoc falkenbergense (assembly GCF_014634805.1). Taxonomy (GTDB): domain Bacteria; phylum Bacillota; class Bacilli; order Lactobacillales; family Lactobacillaceae; genus Leuconostoc; species Leuconostoc falkenbergense. Next base: position 14,054 of record NZ_BMBS01000013.1, on the reverse strand, counting down.
TTAACAATCTAAGTATATAATAAGTGTCAAGAAAAAGCAACACTTTTAATTTTTATTTGTTAAACGCCTGATAAATGTACATTTGCAAGCGCTTACAAACACGGAAATAATATTGTGTACTTAATCACAGTATCGGCATATTTTTTAATATTACGCCTACGGCTTATTATATAACCATTCTTTGAAGAAAGTGTAAACATTGCGCCCTAAATGTTATGAAATCGTGAACTCTCAATCTAAATGTACCAAGCACTTTACGACGACAATGCTATAATAAGATAATATATTAGCTTGAGGATGAGACGACATGTATTATATTGACGGACAATTTTACCAGTTAGGGTACAAACAAAAAATTAGTTTTTTCGTTGTATCTTTAATTATCAATTCTTTTGGAAATGGTTTGAGTGTGGCAACTGCAATGGGATCAGCTCCTTGGACGGCTGGTGCTGCCAATTTATCCAATCTAACTGGTGCGCCGATCAGTTTATTCCTTGCTTTTTTTGCTACGAGTGTCGCTTTCTTGAACATGTGGCTCGCCATGCACTTTAATTGGCCCCGTTTAATTGGCAATATTGTGTTTGGCATGTCGTTTAGTTTGTTGGTTGGCGTCTTTGCTAATCTCTTTGTCTCCTTAGGCATTCGACATCTTGCTTGGTGGTGGTTACTTCCAATCGATATTTTTGCGGTGTGGACGATTGGTGTTGCTATCTCCATTTATCAGCGTGTCAATTGGATTCTACATCCCCTTGATGACTTGACCAACATTTTACGGTTTGATTATTTTCACGGCAATGCTAGTAAAGCGCAAATGAGTAACTTTGCTGTTGCCATTGGTATTTCAGCAGTCTGTTTCCCTTTCAGTCACCAGCTTGTGGCCTTAGGACTAGGCACAGTTGTATCTTTTCTTTTCCAAGGTCGTAACATCGCTTGGGCCGACCGACATATTTTTAAACGGCTTGTCCATGGTGATATCACAGGCCAAGCCTAAAAAAGTGTGAGTTGAAATTTATCAACTCACACTTTTTTTAATCAATATTTTGAGCTGCCCAATGATTAATTGGACCAAATTGATGGCCAACCGCTATTTCGCTAGCAATAGCTGCCGTTGTCACATCGTGCGCGATACGAATGGCATTAGCGACTGACTGTCCTTTGGCAATTTCAGCTGCAATGGTGGCACTTAACGTATCGCCCGTACCGTTGATATGTGTCGTATCAAAATAAGGATGGCGCAGCCAAAAATCTGATCCATCAGCTAGTAACACGTAGTCTGCAACTTCTTGTTGGTCATCTTGATGATGCCAACCTTTCACAATGACATTCTGAACACCTAGTGCCTGAATGTCCCGTGCTGCCGCTGCTTGGTCTGTTTCGCTTTGAATTGTTCGTCCTGTTAACAATTGTGCCTCAAAAAAATTAGGCGTGGCAACAGTTGCCAATGGTAGCAGCTGTTGTTTCAAAGCTTTGAACGCTTCATTTTCTAATAATTGTGTCCCATGTTTCGTAGTAATAACGGGATCAACGACCAATGGCCCAAAATCGTAAGTCTGATATGCCTTAACTACCGTACCAATTAAAGCTGCATCAGACAGCATTCCCGTCTTACTAGCTTTGATTTTAAAATCATCAGCCAAAGCCTCAAACTGTTGGTCAATAAACGCCAATGGTAATGTTTCCGCTGCGTGGATACCGTAAGAATTACCCGCAACAGCTGCCACTAGAACACTCATGCCATACGTCTTACGAATAAAAAAGGTGTGTAAATCAGCTTGCATACCAGCTGAGCCATCAGAATCAGAACCGGCAATTGTTAATACTTGAGGAAATTCGTTTGTCATAATAACCTGCTTTCAAAAAAACAGCCGAAGCTGTTTAACTAAAAATTATTTTTGTTGTGCGGCGTACCACCGGATTATTTAGAAAGAAATAGGTGATAGCAACTTGGATTGGGTACATAATTAAGTTTTTGATAATTCTTGGTATTGCGAACGCCACCAATGATGGCCAATCATGCGCTGTATGATACATGATTACCAGCCAAGCTGTGTTCATCACAATGTTAGTGATGAGCAACACCAATCCAACGGCAACAATAATTCGCCATAGACTTGTGTGATCTTGACGATAATAAGCTAGCGCATAAATTAATGTTGAAACAACCGCCGTCAACGTAAACCCAATGAAGAAGACACCGGGATTAACAATCGTGATATTAACCACGTCTAATACGGCAGCAATCAACATCGACCACAGCGGACCATACCACTTGGCAATCAAAGACATTGCCACGAACGAAAAGCTGACTTGTAGCACGTTCGTCCCAACAGTGAATTTGTTTAACGCCATGTCAATGGCCATTAAAGATGCCAAAACAACAAATTGGCGTGTGTCTAATTTTGACAGCGCCCATGTACGCGATGTACTTTCCATAATAAAGAACCTCCGAGTGGAGTGTTCACCTATATGATTATATTGGTGAATGTGATTGATGCACCGCACACAAGCGTGTTTCGTCAGCGACCCACATTCCGTTTCCGCTGCACTTAACGCGCATCAATCTACCCCGATTTTATTTTGTCTTATCGACAACGAACATTGTAACACCAAATGAACCGAACGTTGGTATTAAAGTTAGCTAATTGTTCGTAAAAAAACGCCACCTCTAGGCAGCGTCTTATTCTGGTAAAATGATTTGCGTTGAAGGGCCTTGTGGTTCAGCCTGTTCAGGTTGCTCTTGGATTAAGAAGCTGGGATAAAGTGTCAATGACTTTTCTTCAAAGCCCACAACAGATGAGCCCAACACACGTGTGATTAACTCCATCAAACGTTCTTCAAAAGTATCTTTATCAATATCTTCAATTTCTGCCTTGAGTGATTGTTGGTACATATTGATGTGCAAGTTAGGAATTAAGGCGTACTCTCGTCCAACTAGACCAGCCCATTCTTCAAACACTTCTGCAGGTATCTCTTCATCCTCATTTTGAGCAATAGGCATAAAATTGGCACTGAATGTGTTGCCAGCACCACCCTGTTCATCAAATTCCTCTTGTGTCATTTCGCCATTACTTAATTCCGTTGCGTATTCAAAATCAAACGGGCGACGTTCGTCAAAAATATGGATAAAGCCTGCTGTTGCTTGCGTTTCATCCGCAGCGTCAACGACACGCAAAATGCGATCTCTTTGGCCATTAAAAAGTTGTTGTGTGTAATATGCCATTATTTTTCTCCAATGTGGTGTTACTACATTTTAACATAAGTCACGACCAAAACTGAATGCGAATCCCGAATTAAATGAGGTTATGGCATAGCGTATGTCTTGAAATCATTGAAGTTATTGTGCATGAGCTTCTCATAATTATTCCAAGCCGATTGTGGTTGAATCGCATAAACGGCTGCCAAAATGTTATTGTATGCCACTCGCGCCTCATATTCATTACCGACAACGATGAGTGTTTTTATCACGGTCATCAATTTACGAATAACGTTCGTATACCAATCGCTGATAGCTGGTTCAAGACTATCAACAAGATCAAAATCACGCTTAGTATCATCATTTGCTTTTTCGTGAAACGCTCGTAATGTGTACCGATAGATTACAGTGAGTAATGCTTGTTGACGTACGATTTCCATTTTGAAACCAGCCTGTTGACAAGCTTGTTGTTGCATAATTGTTTTGCGTACAAACGGTAAAATTGTTTGCAAATCCTCGTAGCGTAGATTGTCCATGATATCTAATAACAAATTCGCATCCATCAGCGAGAAATAATGACGTCTGCACAAAATATTACGAGCTGTTGGTAAAATTTTTTAAATAATTTTCCCGCAACCTCTTCCGAATCATGTGCTTTGATTTGTGTAATAGCTGTTCCAATCGCCGCAACATCCTTGGTTTGTTTGTATATTTGTAATGCGTTTTCCACCATTGCTTCATCAACAATTGGCGCTTCTGGTTGTGACTGCATGTTGGTATTGACCGGTTTTAATGAACGCGCATACAACATAAACTCGTCAAGTGACACATGAATCACTTCCAAAATCGAGAGTAATCTGCTCATTGCAAGATCACCCGACCCATTTAAATAACCATAGAAACGACTACGTGAAATATCAGCGTGTGCCAAAATGATTTTTACTGGCACACCCTTTTCCCTAATAAAAAACTTTAATGCTTCATTATAGTGATTTTCATCAATATGAAAAGCCATGATATATTCTCCCCTTGCTTTCGTTAACTATTTCACATGTAATAATAACACATTGTTGTCCTAAAATGTAATATATTATCGTATGTATTCACAATTTTATCACCAAAAAGGCAAACAAAAACCACAAAATCGTTATTGATTTTGTGGTTTAGGTCACATTACATTTTTTCTTCTAGTGTCACATCTGGGTATTTATCATGGAACCAATTGAGTGCAAACTTGTTTTCAAATAAGAAAACTGGCGCGTCATAACGGTCTTTAACAAGTAAATTACGAGATGAACCCATTTTTTCGTCAAGTTCTTCTGGTTTAATCCAACGTGCCACTTTTGAACCAATTGGTTCAAATTGAATTTCGACGTTGTATTCATTTTCCATACGGAACTGGAACACTTCAAATTGCAATTGTCCAACGGCACCAATGATGTAATCACCACCATTCGAAGACTTGTAAAGTTGGATTGTACCTTCTTGTACCAACTGTTCAATGCCTTTATGGTAAGACTTTTGCTTCATCACATCTTTGGCAATCACACGGTTAAACAATTCAGGGGTAAATGTTGGCAAATCAGGGAACTGCACACTCTTTTTGCCAGCATAAATCGTGTCACCAATCTGGAAGTTTCCGGTATCATAGACACCAATGATGTCTCCGGGTACTGCTGTTTGTACATTTTCACGCTCTTCAGCCATGAACTGTGTAACGTTAGACAGCTTTAATTTCTTGCCATTTCGCTGTAAAGTGACATCCATACCTCGGTCAAATTCACCACTGACAATACGAACAAAGGCAATGCGATCACGATGACGCGGATCCATGTTGGCTTGAATTTTGAAGACAAAACCAGTAAATTGTGGACTGTCTGGCGAGATTACTTGATCGTCAACTGTTGTCACAGCAGCAGGCGCCGGCGCATAGGTCAAATATTCACGCAAAAATTGTGTCACACCAAAATTCACCAAGGCTGACCCAAAAAAGACTGGGGTCAATTTGCCATGAGCAATTTTATCGGCATCAAATTCGTTACCCGCATCACGTAATAACTCAATTTCATCCATTGCCTCGCTGACAACTTCTGGGTGATCACTGGCATTTTTGAAAGGTACTAATTCATCTTTTTGCAAATCATAAATGCCTTGCAAAATTTGTCCTGATCCAACTGGCCAGTTCATTGGATAGGCTTGAATACCTAAAATAGACTCTAATTCATCAACCAAATCAAGCGCTGGTCGTGCGTCTCGGTCAATCTTGTTGAAGAAAGTAAACACGGGAATACCACGTTGCGACACAATCTCAAAGAGCTTTTTTGTTTGAGGCTCAATTCCCTTGGCTGCATCGACAACCATGACAACTGAGTCAACCGCCATCAGCGTTCGATAGGTATCTTCAGAAAAATCCTCGTGCCCCGGTGTGTCCAAAATGTTAATTCGCTTACCTTCATAATCAAATTGCAACACTGACGAGGTCACTGAAATACCACGTTGTTGTTCAATTGCCATCCAGTCAGACGAGGCCAGCTTATTTGAGCCACGACCTTTAACCGTTCCAGCTTCACGAATCACGCCACCATGCAACAATAGCTGCTCAGTTAAGGTTGTTTTACCAGCATCGGGGTGAGAAATAATCGCAAAAGTCCGCCGATTTTTTAGTTGTTCTTGAAAGTTTTCCATAGTACTTCTATTTTACCCGAAAAACAAGTCGACGGCCAGCTTTTTAATCAACAGCCACTAAATCAAACACGCTAAGAAACTTAACAAAACTACTGACAACATTTCAATTAGAAAGTGCCCTTTTTAATCGAAATAGTGTTTCACGTGAAACATTTTTCATAACAAACATATTCACTTATAAAACTTACAAGGGTTTTATCTTTTTTGATGATGACATTACGCGATCTTACTGACAACATTAACTATTCAGAAGGCGTATCACCAAGTGTCCAGACGACACTAGTGTGAATTGATTTTCCCAACAAATTAGACACATCAACACTCGCTGGAACTAAAATCGCATACCCAATATCTGTACTGCTATTGTCAAGTGGAATAACTTCTTGATGCGCAATGGGACTATTATCGACGGTTTTCACGAGCGTGCTAGTCCCGCTAGAAATTAAGTTAATCTCATCATCAGAAATTAGCTGTACTAAAGCCATACTATCAGTTGTAGCTACTACTGACTCTGAATCATCATACCAATTATCGTCCTCAGTACTGACAGTCACTGTATACCCATCATTACTATCAAGCCTGTCGTCAGTAACTGTTAACTCAGCATCTCCCTTATATAACACGAAATGTCCAAGGTCTGACATAAATGTCTGGTTATCTGTATCCTCGAGATTACTCGTATCTAAAACACCAAAATCCATATCATCAACAGACATGCTCAGTTCACCATTCTGGAACTGAATATAACTACTAACAATAGTATCAGCTGAAATTGTAATGGGCGACTGGGCAATTAGTGCCGTTAAAATCACAATAATGATTCTATTGACTATTTTCATAACTAACCTACCTTTTATAACTACACATATTTACCTACCAGAATCAACATATATTATTATTGGACTGCCAATAACTGCGTTTCCAGCACTTGATAAAGGGAATGCCATTTAAGCACACAGCAGCGCAATAGCAGTCCCCTTATTTTTTGATTTTGTAAGTTTTATTGATTCGTAAGATGTTTTTTGGCATTTATCAAGAATACTTTGCCACCTTGTACGCTTAAAATTTAAAAATGATGGGACAAAGTGACACTTTAATAAAGTTCTACCGATTAACCCCTAGAAATGCTTAACATCATTATTGACGCTCTGCTTCTTTCGACGTTGCCACCAAAACAGAATGATTGCTATAATGACTGCACCGGCTAACACAAGCCACCACCAATTAAAGCCCTCATCATGAACAAGCGTGACATCTTTATCATTCAACTTCTTAGCTTCCTCATTAGTGATTGTGAAATCTTTTGTAAAATGCCAAGTGCTTTTTTTCGACTTAACTGTCATGTTCATCGTATATTTGCCGGGTTTGAAAGCATGTCCGTCAAGAGATAGCGGATATGCAAAAACTGAATTTGGCGTTATCTGCATCTTGCTTTTTTTGGCTTCATATAACACTTTTTTACTATTTTTACGGGTTACTTTGGATGTAATTGAAATACCATTCAAATATGCTTCCGTCGTGCTATGCAATTCTGAAATAATCGCATTGCGTGAACTGATTTGCCCAGCATCTACCTTTTCAAGACTGAGATTTTCTTTGACATCTGTCTTCTCAGCCGTTTGTAGCACAACACCAATAGCATAAGCGTAGCGATTACGAATCGTAACGCCAGCTTTTTTTGACGCGTTACTTTCTGTTGCAGTGGCAGCTTGTGTAATTGTGATACCACCCGCCACAATACCTTGCCATTGCTTATCAGGAATTTTAACCTTTATTTCTAACTTTTTTGTACTATTAGCTGGCACTTCAACTTGTTTCGGCAACTCAGCGACTTTTCCAAAATCAAACGGTGCTGACTTATCTAATTTATTTTTTGAGGGACCATATTCAGCCACAACGTTAATATTAGTTTTAGCAGCCGCTGCTGCCGTCGTCACTGTTTGTGATTTGTCAGTCGTGTTAGTCAGATTGACAACAAGCGTTTGCTCGTCATTGGGTTTTACTAACAAATCAAAATAAGTATGATCCTTATTAACTTGATTTTCTGGCAAAACGGCACTAACACGCATCCCCATAGCTCCTGAATCAGCAGATGACGATGACGACTCATCACCATGCGCTAATCCAAGTAATGGTGTCATAGAAAATGTTGCTGTCGCTAAAATAAGGCCAATTTTTTTAATTAGCATAACTTTTTACCTTCTCAACTTCAATTTATAGTTTTACTATACCAATAGTTTGTGACCTCACTTTGCGCATTTTGTGGACAAAATGGGAATTTTTTGTGTCCTTAAACCGCAATAAATGACGCAACACCTAATTAACAAAAAGGATTGGCAGATCACAACACTTTCTTCACAACTCGTCACAATCTATTCGAAAGTTATTACCAATTTAAACTAACCCATTTGATACACTAAACGTAAAGAAGAATTGAGGGTAATTTTGTATGAAAAAATATTTATTGGGTAGCCTGAGTTTTCTAGCGCTGGCAATGGCACCTGTAAGCATAGCGTTAGCTGATGGTCACCACACTTCAAAAGCGACAGTACGGCTTTCTGGGAATAAACCAATTACAATTATTAACAATGACACACCAGTGAAGCCAATTAACAACACTGCTATGTCAACAATTGGATCAGATGGTATATACGTCGCTTATGCTTCTGAACTAAATTTTTCGCCAATCATCGATAGTTTAGCAAGTAAAAAAAGCAATGAAAGTCTTCTATTAAAAACAAGTCACACCTTATATCCTTCCGCAGATCAGGTGCTCTTGAATAATAAGCAAGTGAACGTCAATCCATTCGTTCAAGTGCATACTGTTTCGAATGCACATGTCTGGTGCGCATCCGTGATTCAAACCGGTGACTTTAAAACAGCTGATGGTGAAACACTTGCCAATGCACAACTAAAAGTTAGTACTACTGATCATAATTTAAGCGGTACCGAATTAGGATCAACAGCTAATACACGGGATTACAATAATCAAGCTTTTGCCGATCAGCAAGCAGTTTGCATGATGATGGGCGAAGAAACAACAGCTGCGGGTGATTGGACCAACACATTTAGTCAGAAAAATAATGGCAAAAGAAACTATGTTGTTGGTGGTTTTTCATTAGACATTCCCGCGGGAACCACTATTATGAATAAGCATTATCAAGCAGAATTAACTTGGATTATGAACGATGTCCCATTGGTGTCATTATCATAAAATAGTAAATTAAAGGAGCGGATATATCTACTATCCGCTCCTTTAATTTACTATTTTCAGAATAACCTTTTGATATCAATCATTGTTAAAAAAATGCTATCTATACTAAACTTGTGGAATATCACTTGTCGTCCAAGTAATTGTTGTTGTTAGCGTCTTATTTTTAAGCGCACTCACATCAGCATTATTAGGGACAAAAATTCCAAAATTAACATGATCCGTCGAATCCTCATCATAATTAAAACTACGTTCGCTATTCTCACCTAGAATAGGCGAGTCAACGTCCATAACAACAGCGCCAGGACCATACAATATGTTTAAATCGTCATCTCCTGGATCTTTCATAAATAACACCAATTTCGTAACATCAGCAACCTTATCCTCACCTTGATACCAATCCCCATCAGTTGATGCAGTAATACGAAAACCGTCTCGTGAATTAAATCTTTTATCCGTCGCTACTAACTTTGCATCCCCTTGATAATATTTCATATGACCTAATGATGTTTGAAAAAATTGAGCCGTAGTATCATTATTTTGTAGCGATGTTACATCTATTTCACCAAAATCAAGAGATGGCACTGAGATATCAATTGCTCCATCTGCAAAATTGATACTAGAATGTGACGTATCGGCTTTAGCTGATACATTCATCATCAAACAAGACGATATTAAAATACTAATAACAACAATAACGTGACACCCTTTTAATATTTTTTTTAGCATTATTAATCTTTCCACCATCCTACGATTGCAAATTTTACGCTAACTATCACTGTTGGGCCCATTAACAATTGACCATGTATACTCTGCTTGATAACTTTTTGATTTTAAAACTATATTGCGAGGTAACTCAAGATATATACCATTTTTAATGCGTTCATTACTGTTGTAAGTAGCTGTCCCAGCTCTATTACCGTTGCTACCTGCTTCAATATTCGTTTGATTTTTCAGTGATCCATATTCGTAGCTCATAGTGCCAAAACTATCTGCTGATGGTCCAGCCGTCATCTCTAAACTATCTGGTCCAAAAGTCCATTCCGATCCAGCGCCTACTTCGCCACCCCAATTTTGAGTAAAATGACCCGTCGTATTAATCAATCCGGAGATGCTGTAATCAAAAAAGGGCACAGTCCTCACCAATAAGTTCGGTTGAACATCAATTTTATCACTCCCAGCCTCACGATACATACCTTGGAAAGGTTGCGTCATACGTACAGAAATGCTTAGAGGTTGATCATCTTTATCAGAACGTTGATCTACAATTTGCAAATATGGTCGTGTGATAACAGATTGATCTCCCACTTGTTGCACATTAGAAAGTGGCCAAACTTTATAACTCGTGTCTGATTTTTGCACAACTTGTCCATCGTCAAGTGAGCTCTCCGTTATTTCACCGAAGTTCAAGACTGGGAAATGTGTAAAACCCACACCATCTTCGATAATAATACCTTCATTTTCTTGGTTTATTACCTCTCCCACTGTACCCCAATCACTATTAGTATTAATGTTATTTAGCAACGAATTATTTGACACGTCGAACTCTAATCCATTCGTTACAGACCCATACTCAATTGAATCTGCAACAACTGTTTGGTTTATAAGAATCGATAGACTAATAACCGTTGCAAAAGTTAATATTTTTTGTAACATTATATTTTCCCTTAGTCGTCTCCAAGTACACTTGTTAGCGTCCATTGCATTATCGGCGTTTTTATATCATCATAAATATAATCCGCAACCGAATACTTTTTCAAACTATTTAACGTCAAATACCAGCCCTGACCATTACTTACTTTGTTCCAAGATGTATCCAATTCCACAACCATATCGCCATTATTTCCGTTAGGGGCCGTAGCAACCAATAATGAATCGCCTTCGTTACTCAAAAATGAACTATCATTTGTACTGTTAACATACTCAAGTTGTAACTCATCATCGCCAAAAGAGCCTTTATCAACCAATGACGCTTGCATCTGCCAAGGTGTTGTTTTTTGAATTGTGCCATCAGCAACTATTAAGTGACCGTAGTCCAGACTCAAATCAAGCGGTGCCCGATTAAATAAGCCATCTTTACCACGTTTCAGATTACCAAATGTCATTTTTTCAACTGTATCAGCTATGATTGGCAATGAATCATCTGCAGCAATTAACCGATACCCAACTGCTTCTGCCAAATAATCATGATAAGTATAAGTCGTTCGAGTTGATTCTGCTTCAACACCTTGATCATTTCCAATAACCCAAAACTCCAGTCCTTCACCAACTTCAATTGGATCATCTTGATGGGCATTATTATAATCAGTCATATTAAATGACCATTCTTTCCCATCACCATTCGCAGAATTATTAGCTTTTGTTAGTGTTGCTAACGTGACATACTGTTCAGCATTGTCTTCACCATTAATCAGAATGTTATCCGCAGCCATTGATGTTTTAAAAGTGATTGTGCCACCAACAACATTCACTGCGGGCAAATAATAGACTTGTGGTGCGTAGGTTGGTGTTGATGCCACCTTTGTTTCATAGGTTCCACCATCCACTGTGACAGACACTGTATCATCACCCTGTTGATATTTAACATGGTTATTTGCATCACCGCCTGGAATTGAGAAGTCTTGACTTCGATTGCTTTCAAAAACAAAAATACCATTGCTATTTGTCGTTACTGTGTTTTGTTTAACGCCAACCTGATTGCTTTCCCATGTCACTTGTTTGTTAGCACCACCTGTGCTTTCAAAGTCAGCAATTCCATCACACTCAGCATTTGGCAATGCAAAATTAGGAATCAGTTTTTCTGATATACCATATTGACCACGAATATACCGATCCGCATCACTAACTGCTTCTTCTTGGTTTTCGGCGTCACTAATCAGCGCCAACTTTGCATCTGTATCAGCTTCAGACATCGGCACCCATTTAAGCCAGTTAAATACGTATGACTGAATTTCAAAAACACGATAGTATCTGTTATTACATAAAGCACCTGCCGAACCAGTAACTTTTGATTCAGGCGTTTCTTTTAAACTATAATAACTACTATCTGTAGATCCAACTTGAGTTTCTTGCATCATGTCTGCAATACCAACTCGTTTCCAACTACTATATCCGGCAGGGGCATTATAAGTTAAATGATTGCCATTATTATAATTCGTGACAGAACTGTAAAATGAAACATCTGAATGCTTGACGTTTAATTGCATATACCCAGTTGTATATCCCGTCCAATCAGCACCAGCAACATCGGCATCAGTTTCTCTCTTATGATTTGCAATTAACATATATTTTGGTGATTCAACGTTAAAAACAATCCCGCCATTGGTTTCGTTAACACCAGCAGGAATAGAGAATGTCTGACAGCCCTGACCACTTTTTAAATAGAAAGTCGCATCATCGGCAATGTTAAATTCTCCTCGAACGAGATTAGCAGGTGCTTGAATAACACCAGAATAATCAGAAGCAGTCGTATTAGTCCCGTTCATTGCCAAGATACCAGCAGAGGCAACGTTAATTTTGGTTGTCAACATGTTAACGGTGCTACCTCGGCGTGACTGAAAAACAAATCCATCATCTTTGACATTCATCATCAGCGTGCCAGCAATGTTAAGATTACTAATGGCGCCATCTATCACACCATTTTGATATGATAGACTGGCATTATTTGTTGCGCCAAAATTTAACCGTGACATGTAAACTTTGGCACCTTTTTCAATATCAATATTTTTAGCAATAGTATTAGTATAATTTTGGTACGTTCCTGAGCTACTACCTGAATAGTAGTTATTGTATAACGCCCATGTATTTGCTAAATAACTAAACGAATTTACACCAATAACCCCCGGTACATTATCATGAATACCTCTATAACGGACTGAGGCATCAGCATGAATATTTGAGCCCATCAGTTGAGTACCTCGGGTTTGCATATCAATATGGTTATAAAGTTCGATGTTCATACCCGGTACTACAAAGGCAGACATGGTATTACCTGCGTCGGTTGCAGGATCATTATCAATCGCCACTGTTACGTCTGATAATGTTAACGTACCACCAATATCACCTGACGCGCTAGTTGTGCCACGATACAAGATACTATTACGAAAATCGGACATACTTTTAAAGTCATCTGCACTTGCTGAAGTAAACGTTAAGTGATTAATATTAATATCAGGCGCCACACCAGTTGATACTGGTAAACCGTAATATCGCGTTACAATCCTTGTATTAGTTGTGCCCGATGCCCGTCTAACAGTGAAAACGGATGAACTCAGATTGATAGTTTTATTGTTAGATGTAATTTCAATATTATTAGCTCTAGGCTTTAGTGCGTCCACCATATAATCATCGACTGCCTTTTCTGCATTAGAGATTGTGGGCGCCGCTGTACCAGTTTCTTGTGTTCTCAACTCAGCATCATACTTCAAATCAATATCATCAGTTACTGTTATTTTAGTCACAGCTGCGGTATTCCATGCTTCCGTAAACTCAGCTGCATTGGTCACTGTTACTTGCCCAGCCATATCTAATAAGGATATGTCACGTTTAGTGCTACTTGTTTTAGAATGATCTTTAGATTCAACTTCAGTGGTCTTTTTGTTGCTTTTATCTATCTTTGTGTCGGAAGATTCTGTTTGTGCTTCCTTTATCGCTTCTTTCACTGTTTCGTCTGAGGCCATGACCTTTTGCTCATCACGTACTGATGTTGCCATTGAACTCGTTGCATTCACTTCATCAGCTGCAACCATCATTATTGGTGAAATTAAAATATTTATTAGTAATATCGATAGGCATATTGATATTTTAATTTTCATGTTGTCATTTCTCTCTTGTATACTTATGGTAGATTGTAAAATTAAACCGAACACTTGAATAAAAAAGCCGCAGTGCCTTTAATGGTAATTGTCTAAAACAACCATAAAGGAACTGCGACTCATGACTAGTTTATCATCTCAAGAACGCACT
>NZ_BMBS01000012.1 GCF_014634805.1 Leuconostoc falkenbergense | reverse complement strand
TGTGTGGTAAAGCCAGTGAAATGGCCATTTTTTTCTACGACATCTGGTGTCAAAAGGACCAACGACCTAAGTTTCACAACCAATTTTAGAATAAATCTAAAAAAGGTGAAGATCATCTCCGTCGAGAATAATCTTCACCTTTAATATTAGTAAGTTTTTTCATACTATATTGTGAACACTTCTGGCAACATTATCAGAATAAAATCTAAAAAGCTTCTAAATAAGGGTTTGTCAATGATTTCGGCCATGCTATATTTTCAAATGAGCAATTAATAGCACAGTATTTTTATGAATTTTTGACAAACGTTTAGCAAAAATTGTGATACAATTTACAAGTCGCGTTAAATTAAAACGTGGTTAAAAAATTATGGAGAACGAATGTTATGAGAGAGAAAGTCGTGGCGAGAAAGAAGCTTTATAAGGCGAAAAAGAGTTGGGTGGTAGCTGGTTTGACTACTGCCTTTTTGATGGTGAATCAAGCCAGTGTAAGCGCTGATCAAAATGTAAGTGATACATCGGTCACAACAACAACGCAGGATGTCACAACAGATCAGGACACTGGTATTGACGCATCTGTAACGACGACAGTTAGTCCAAATTTGGATGATACTCAAGTTGATAACGCCAATATTCAGGCATCAACAGATCAAAAAGATGATTCAAAAGGCACCACGCAAACAGTTGAAACGGACGTTACAACGAATAGTCAATCAACAGACACAACAGCAGTGACAGCTCAAACGAATCAAACAGAAACAATACAAAATAGTGATGCAACAACTGAAACAGGACTAGTGACAGTTAATAATCAAGTCAGATACGTTAATCCTGACGGCACAGTGTTGAAAGGCGCATACAAAACAATCAATGGTAACACTTATTATTTTGATGATAATAGTGGTGACGCACTGATAGGCATACATAAAATTGGAGAATCAATTAAGGGATTTGGTCTTACTGGTGTCCAAGTCAAAGGAGATTACTTAACGGCAGTCAACGGTGACAAATATTACTTTGATTCTGACGGTAATACGGTGTCTGGTGTGCAGCAAATTAATGGCAAAACCTATTATTTTGACAGTACTGGTAAATTAATGAAGGGCTATACAGCAGTCTTGAATGGTGTTGTAACTTTCTTCAACAGCACAACGGGTGAAGCAGATAATACTGACGCCTCAACCATTAAAACTGGTGTTACAATTGACAACTCAGATTACACAACGCATAATGCCGCCTATGATAATACAGCCGCCAGTTTTGATAATATCAATGGTTATTTGACGGCAGAAAGCTGGTATAGACCTAAAGAAATACTGGAAAATGGTGAGTCATGGCGGCCGTCTACTACTGAAGATAAACGTCCCATTTTAATTACTTGGCAACCTGATATTGTGACCGAGGTCAATTATCTCAACATGATGGCTGCAAATGGTTTGCTCTCGATTAACGCACCATTTACAACTGCTAGTGACCTTGCCATTATGAATGATGCTGTCAGAGCTGTTCAAAAGAATATTGAAATACGGATTAGCCAAGAAAAATCAACTGATTGGTTAAAAACACTGATGACTCAGTTTATTAATACACAACCGCAGTGGAATGAGGTGAGTGAATCACCAAGCAATGATCACTTGCAAGGCGGTGCATTAACCTATGTCAATAGTCCATTGACGCCAGATGCCAATTCTAATTTTCGTTTGCTTAATCGGACCCCGACTAATCAATCTGGCACAACGCGTTATGATACTGACAAATCTGAAGGTGGTTTTGAATTATTATTAGCCAATGATGTTGATAATTCAAACCCAGTAGTTCAAGCTGAGCAACTTAACTGGTTGTACTATTTAATGAATTTTGGCTCAATTACAGCTAATGATCCAACGGCTAATTTTGATGGTATTAGAGTTGATGCTGTTGATAACGTAGACGCTGACTTGTTGCAAATCGCATCGGATTACTTTAAATTAGCGTATGGCACTAGTTTATCTGATACAAATGCTAACCAACATTTATCAATTTTGTAAGATTGGTCTGCTAATGATGCGGAATACATGTCAAAAACGGGTAGTAATCAATTGACAATGGACACGTATACGCAGCAACAATTACTCTTTTCATTGACAAAAACAGTTGGTAATCGTGCTGACATGCGACGTTTCCTAGAATACTTTATGATTAATCGTGCTAACGATGCCACTGAAAATGTGGCAACACCAAATTACTCATTTGTTCGTGCGCATGATAGTGAAGTTCAAACGGTCATTGCTACGATAATTAAAGATTTACATCCTGATGTTGTGAATAGTCTTGCGCCAAATCAAGCACAATTAGAAGAGGCATTTGCCGTGTATAACGCTGATATGAATCGGGTGGATAAACAATATACCCAATATAATATGCCAAGTGCTTATGCCATGCTTTTGACCAATAAAGATACGATTCCACGTGTGTATTACGGTGATTTATACACAGATGATGGTGAGTATATGGGTACGCAAACACCCTATTATGATGCTATCGTTAATCTATTGCAGTCTCGCGTTAAATATGTTGCAGGTGGACAGTCAATGGCGGTTGATCAACATGATATTTTAACAAGTGTGCGTTATGGCAAAAATTTGGCTGACGCTAATGCGACATCAGATGATTTAACCAGTATTAACTCAGGCATAGGTGTCATTGTTTCTAATAATCCCAATCTTTCGTTGGCGTCTGGTGAAACCGTCGTGCTCCATATGGGCATTGCACACGCAAATCAAGTGTATCGTCAGATACTTGAGACAACCGACAACGGTATTGCAAATAATACCGATATTTTTAAAACAACAGATAGCAATGGTGACTTGATTTTCACAGCTTCTGAAATTCATGGGTATAGTAATGTTCAAGTATCAGGCTTTTTATCAGTTTGGGCACCCAAAGATGCTGCGGATGATCAAGATGTCCGTACTACTGCTAGTGAATCGACTTCTAATGATGGTAATACGCTTCATTCAAATGCTGCCTTAGATTCCAACCTGATTTATGAAGGCTTTTCAAACTTTCAATCTACACCTCAGTCAGAAAGTGAATTTGCAAATGTCAAAATAGCTGCTAATGTTAATCTGTTTAAATCTTGGGGTGTCACCAGTTTCCAAATGGCACCTCAATATCGCTCGAGCACCGATACAAGCTTTTTGGATTCAATTATTCAAAATGGTTATGCCTTCACTGACCGTTACGATTTGGGATTTGAAACGCCAACGAAGTATGGGACGGACCAGCAATTGCGTGATGCAATTAAAGCATTGCATGCTAATGGTATACAAGCAATGGCTGACTTTGTGCCAGACCAGATTTATAATTTGCCTCAAACAGAACTGGTTTCTGTATCACGCACCGATAGTCTTGGTAATCAGTCAGCCAATTCAAATGCAGCCAATGTATTGTATGTATCTCATACAGTTGGTGGTGGTGAATATCAAAGCAAGTATGGGGGCGAATTTTTAGCGCTTATTAAGTCTAAATATCCAAGCTTGTTTAAAACAATTCAGGTTTCGACAGGACTACCAATTGATGATTCAACTAAGATTAAAGAGTGGTCAGCAAAATACTTTAATGGTTCAAATATTCAAGGACGTGGTTTTGGATATGTGCTATCTGATGGTGGCACACAGAACTACTTTAAAGTGATTTCGAACAGTACAGATGATGATTTTTTGCCTAATCAACTGACTGGGCAACCCACAACGACGGGATTTGAACAAACGAGTAAGGGCGTTGTATATTACTCTAAGAGCGGTATTCAGGATAAAAATCAATTTGTCAAAGATGATGTTTCTGGCAATTACTACTATTTCAATAAGAATGGTCTGATGACAATTGGCAGTAAGACAATCAATGGTAAAAACTATATGTTCTTGCCAAATGGCGTAGAGTTACGAGGATCCTTTTTACAAACAGCGGATGGGACCGTCAATTACTATGCGACTACTGGGGAACAGGTTAAGGACGCCTATGTGACTGACACAGAAGGTAATAGTTATTACTTTGATGGTGATGGAGAAATGGTAACTGGTGCTTATACAGTCGATGGACATGCGCAATATTTTGATGTGAATGGTGTTCAAACAAAAGGTGCCATCATTACACTTGACGGCGTGCAACGCTATTATCAAGCTGGGAACGGTAATTTGGCAACGAACCAATATGTCAGCTACAACAACGGCTGGTACTATGCCAACGCCAAGGGCGAGTTAGTGACCGGCGCTCAGAGTATTAATGGTAACGTTCAATATTTTGCCAGCAATGGGCAACAAATTAAAGGTCAAATTGTCGTGACTGGTAATCAGAAAAGTTATTACGATGCCAACACTGGAAATCTTATCAAAAATGATTTTTTGACACCGGATCAAGGTAAAACTTGGTATTATGCCGATCAAGACGGTAATCTCGTGACAGGTGTACAGAATATTAATGGACACAATCAATATTTTGATGATAATGGGATACAAATCAAAGACCAAATCATATCAAATGATGGGCAACAATATTATTATCAAGGTGGTAATGGTGATTTAGTCACAAATCGATATATCAGTTACAATGATAGTTGGTATTACGCCGACGCAACAGGTGTTCTTGTAACAGGTCAACAAATTATCAACGGCGAAACGCAATACTTTAGGACAGATGGTCGTCAAGTAAAGGGCCAAATTATTGCTGATGGTGATAAACAGCATTATTACGACGCAGATTCAGGCAATTTGGTGAAAAATAATTTTGTCACAGTTGATCAAGGTAAAACTTGGTATTATGCTGATCAAGATGGGAACCTCTCTTTGGTTGCCCAATAAGGTGACTGAACTAAAATTTAACGGGTTACAGTAGGAAGATACTGTAACCTTTTTAAAATAAATATATGTAAGCGCTTGCAAAAGCAAAAAAGACATGCTATAATTTAGGTAGAGATTAGGAGGAGATCCTAATAACATTCAAATTTGTTGACGCCGTCAGTGACGATGGCAGGAATGGGTTTCTTTCAATCTAAGAACGACTTGCTCAGTGAAAACTGCTGGGTACGGCTATGAGAATAGCTGTACATTGTAGCTAGTTTGATAATTAATGATATTTGCTTAGGTTTTATACTTGAGAAGTATTATTTCTGGGTGGGTTGTTTTTTGTTTGCTTGGGTCACCACATGACAATAAAAAAGGGTCAAAACTAATTTAATGGTTTTGACCTTTTTTGTTGAAGTTAAGTTGTTTTTTAGCCCAAAAAAATTAGAATTTCTATAATACCAAACATAGCCAACAATGCTGTGAAAAAGAAACCGTACAAGTAACCAAATACTCTAAAAGGACTATCTGTTTTTGTTGCGTTTGTGCGATAGGTTCTAAATGCTTTGTGTGAAGCAAAACCTTGCCAAACGGCAGCCAAAATTAGTAGTAAACCGATAATCAATTGCCACATCATAACACCTCCTCTCTGATTAAAATGAAAATATCTTTTTAGATTGCCAGTCGATCTGCATCTAAAAATTCATATTTTGTGTTGGTGACAAACTGATTGACGCCTTGTTGATTGTCTGAAATCATTGCAATCATTCGGTAGTTAATCAATTTTGCAAACGTGCCATTATTAGGATATAACTGGCTGCCCAACTGTATCGCCGACAACAAAATGAAATGGGCATTGGGATAGTTAAGCTGATTTGGTAAAGGCCAGTGAATTGATGCTGACATGATCTGTTATAAGTTAGTCGTGAATTTAATTATTTCAGACTACCCAATAGGAAAACAAACGGTATTATTGCTGTCACTATAAAGAAAATGATGCTAACATAGTTAATTTTTTTAGTTTTCATAATTATCCTGCCAGATTTTTTGTTATGTGATCATTTTTCGCGAATTCCAAAGTTTAGGAAGCGCTTACAAATTAATTTTATACCTAAAAATATCACAATTCAACTATATATGTCTCAATGTGATAAATAAAGATTTAAAATAACATTTTTGATAAATATGTTACTGTTACGACAAAGCCAGATTTTGTGAATTGGGGGCGCCAAGTAAGCCATGGTATGAGTTTTGTCCGATAAATAGGTACTTTTTCTGCAAGAATTTGTATTAATAAAATGATATCATTGAAAGAATAAAATCGATGCCATCTATGTCGAAGAGCAGATTGTCAGTATATGGTATGAGGGTAGTTACATTATTGGGAGAAAAACGTTGATTATTGGAGAACGCATCAAGTTATTGAGAAGAGCAAAAAAATTGACTCAAACTGAACTAGCAAAGGCAATATTTGTTTCTTATCAACTGGTGTCAAAGTGGGAAAGAAATTTAAGTGAACCGACGGCGGAAATGATGTTTACGATTATTGATAAATATCAACTGCCGTTCGATTTTTTTTTGGACCCAGTCATACAGCAATCGCAATATACAGCCAAAGAGGTCATTTTGAATGCCTTTTTAGAAAGTATGATTGCTTCGTATGATAAGCGGCCAACAATCAAAAAGGTAGCACAAGTTGCGTCGCTTGAACCTGAACATGTCGCACTATACTTTGCTAATTCGGATGAATTAATCTATGAATTTTTCAATGAAGTTGATCGCAATATCAAAATTGAAATTGAAGCACAAATCGTTTCGCACCATGATTTGATGACTATTTTTATCAATAATATGGCACCTTTGCTCAATGACAAACGAGTCCAGCTGCATGTTTTATATACCCGGCCTTATATTAAAGGGATTTGGTTGGCATTCATTAAATCAAAGTATAAGCGCATTTTGTTGGCACATCATCAAGTTGACGAGCAGGAAGGGTTGGCATTAGAGTATTTGATTGAAGTTTTGACAGCCTTTATATCTGTTTGGCTCAGTCAACCCAATCCAGAGCTATTGGCAGCATTTCAGAATCGTATGAGATGCTTGACGGGAAAACCAATTAATCAATGGCTATAAAAAAAGCAATTGCTTATTAGCATTGCTGGTTTTTTACTGCGTAATTTTGGCAATTTGTTGGAGTTCAGATAATTTCCATGACACATAGTTTTCGCCATTAGGGATTGTTTCAGTGACGTTTACGACGGGTATGTGGTGTGTTTTAGCGAGGTTAATGATGTTACTGACAGTTGTGCTTGATGTTTGCTTGTTGTTGACAATAAAAGTGATTTTGTGGTTCTCGATAGCTGACTTGAGCGTCGCCAATGTTGTGGGTGAAGGATCATTACCCGCCTCAATTGCCTCAGAAAAATCTGAATCCATGACGTGATAGCCCATTGCTTTTAGCATATATTCAAACACGGGTTCGGTTTGCGCAACGGCATGTCCGTTAGATTTTTTTGAAATTTGGGTGATTAGTGATTGAATAGGCTTTAAGCTTGCAATATATTTGTTGGCATTCTTTTGAAAATCGGCTTTATGTGTGGGATCTTGCTGGCCGAGTTGTTTAGCGAGGTAGTGTGCTGTTTTAATCATGGTTTCGGGGTTATTCCAAAGGTGAGGATTATTGCCAGTTTTTTGCTTTAAAACAGTTTCACCAACACGAATGAGCTTTGCTTGGTCAGAAGCCTTAGCTAATTTATTAAGCCACGTGTCATAACCAAGTCCGTTTGCCAAAACGATATCAGCTTGACTAACTTCTTTGGCAACTGCTGTTGTGGGCTCATAATCCTCGGGCGAAATATTTTGATTTTTGATGATAGCGGTCGCTTTACCATGTGATCCGACAACTGTTTGTGCCAATTCGGCATAGAAATCAGTGGATGCGACAATTGTAATTTGGCGATGCTGGTTATTTTTTGAAGAAGTGTGTTGTCCTTTAATGAGAGCAAACCCCATTACAATAATCATGATAATAGCTAATAAGGTGATAACTTTTTTCATTAGTTGTCTCCAATCTGGTTGAGCTGTTCTAAAAATTTGGTAATTGTTTTTTGTTGTTTAGGGGTAAAATTGGTCATAATTGTATTGAGATGATTTAGCATGGATTGATGGGCAGCTTCATGGCGTACTGCCAACTGATCACCCGCTGGTGTTAATGAATAAAAAGTGCTGCGTTTATCTGTGTCGTCGATGGTTGCGATGACATAGTTGTGAGTGATGAGATTTTTGATGGCTTTTGTGATAGCTGGACGTGACAGGCCAACGGATGTGGCGAGTTGCGTGTTAGTCAGCGATTGTGTGCGTAATAGCATGAGTAAATGAGCTTGTGTCGCGTTGATATTTTGCCCCGCTGTACTTGTGATGACTTCTGAATGACTAGCATACTCTTGCACGAAATGATTCAGTGCGGCCATGATTTCATTTGTTTCAGACATATATTCTCCAATACTTAACCGGTTAATTAACTAGTTAAGTATATCTTGTCAGACTGAATATTGTCAATCATCAGTTTTTGAGTACAATTAGACTTATGAAAAAAATCGGCTTAACAATCGCAGTTATGGCGGGCGTAATGAGTGTTTTGTGGTTTGCTAGTTCATTTAATCAGGCACATCATGATGGGGCAAAAAGAATAGCAAAAACTAAAAAAATTAAACAACTAACAGTCAAAAAACTAACGACAACAGCTTCAGCAGCAGTTGTCATGAATC
Source organism: Leuconostoc falkenbergense (assembly GCF_014634805.1). Classification (GTDB taxonomy): domain Bacteria; phylum Bacillota; class Bacilli; order Lactobacillales; family Lactobacillaceae; genus Leuconostoc; species Leuconostoc falkenbergense. Next base: position 40,027 of record NZ_BMBS01000012.1, on the reverse strand, counting down.
GTGAAACTGGGAAAATATTAGGGACAAAAAATGGAACGCAACCATTAGCGATTGCCTCGATTAGTAAGTTAATGACTGGGTATTTAACGTTGGAGAAATTAGCAATGACAGACATGATTGAACCATCTGCTAATACAGTTAAAATTGGTGAAAAATCTGAGTTAGCAGCTGTTCCGCTAAACGCTGCAACCACCTATCGGACTGATGATTTGCTCAACGCGGCGTTACAATTATCTGCTAATGATGCCGCGATTGCCTTAGGGGATGAAATAAGTGGGTCGCAATTACGCTTTACAAAGTTAATGGCAGCAACCGCCAAGCAGTGGAACATCAAAACAGCAAAATGGTACAATGCAGCGGGCATACGTAATGATGAAATGGAAGATGACAAAGTCAACGCACCCAACAGTGCTGAAAACATGATGTCAGCAATTGATGTTGCCAAAATGAGTGAGCAAATTTTGAAGCATCAGCCAAAAATAATAGCAATATTGAGTCAAACAACTAACACTTTCAATGGCACAACCCAAGCGTCAAATTTTTCATTAATGAATAACTATTTTAGTCAGACAAAATATCAGGTCACTGGTGGTAAACTAGGTGTTTCTGTCAAATCTGGTGTGTCATTTGTTGGATTCTTTACGTACAAAAAACATCATTATGTGACTGTTGTGCTGCATGCGGATCAGTACAAAAACTTATCGGCTGTTTTTCGTGAAACAAAACGGATTCTTGATGAAACTGTGTAAATTGGGCAATAAAAAAACGATCACAATCGATCGTTTTTTGCTTTAATTAACCTTTAAATACCCAAGCATCACCATTGGCAGCCAATAATTTGTCGGATGCTTCAGGACCCATTGAGCCTGACTTGTAAGTTTCAAGTGGTGCTTTATCTGCGGTATAAACGGCTGAAATAGCATCAACAAACTTCCAAGCGATTGAAACGCCATTCCAGTCAGCAAAGTTAGAACCATCACCATTCATAGTGTCGTGAATCATACGTTCGTATGGTTCTGGTGTATTCTTCTTATCTTCATCAGATACAGTCCAACCTAAGTCAATTGTACGTGTGTTGAAGGCGTCTTCAACTGACTTGGCATTCAACTTCAATTCGATAGCACCCTTTGGATCAATGATAATTGACAAGACAGCTTCTTGTGCTTCTTGTTCTGAACCAAAGTTAAACGTGCCAGCCTTAAAGACGATGTCGACACGTGTCTGTTTAGCAGCTAAGCGCTTACCTGAACGGACATAGAATGGGACACCCTCCCAACGTGGCAAATCAAATTGCAATTCGCCTGCGATGAATGTGTTGTTTTTAGAATCAGCAGGTACGTCTAATTCTTCAAGGTATGGCTTGAAATCAGCTGAATCACCGGCACCATATTGTGCACGAACAAAGTATTTGTTAACTTCTGCTTCATCATAGATTTTCAAAGCATTAAAGGCTGCATTTTTAGCGGCACGAATGTCTTTGTCAGTGAATGATTCTGGCTTTTCCATTGCTAACCAACCAACAATTTGCATGGTGTGGTTTTGAATCATGTCAAGCAATGCACCGGCTGTATCATAGTAGCCGGCACGTTCTTCGACACCCAAGACTTCTGACAATGTTACTTGAACGTTCTTGATATAATCTTTGTTCCAAGCAGCATCGAAAATTGGGTTACCAAAGCGAAGGGCAGCAATGTTTTGAACCATTTCCTTACCAAGGTAGTGGTCAATACGGAATAGTTGGTTATCATCAAATGCGTTTTCCAAGTCATTTTGGAGTTCGGCAGCTGTGTCATATGATGTACCGAAAGGCTTTTCAATCATCAAACGGTTGTAACCAGTGTCAGCCAATAGGCCTTCTGACTTAAGATATTTGGCAATTGTACCAAAGAAACGTGGCGCAACTGACATATAGAAAATTCGGTTGCCATCGATATCAAACTTGTCGGCAGCTTCTTCAATCGCATCTTTCAAAACAGCGTATGAAGCTGCATCTGTTACGTCGTGTGCACGGTATGAGAAATGTTCGATGAACGCCTCAGCTTGTGCTTGATCGTCAGTGAAATCTTTAATTGAATCACGAACCAATTGTTTGAATTCGTCATCATTGAGGGCTTGACGGGCCGTTCCAACAATGGCAAAGTGCTTTTGCAAGTAGCCTTTTTTATAAAGATTGAAAACTGATGGGTAAAGCTTACGCTTGGCCAAGTCACCAGTGCCACCAAAGAAAGTTACTAACGTCTTGATTTCTGAAACCATGATGTACCCCTTATTTTTAGTTAAATTCACTTTTTATTATAGCGCAAAATAGCGCAAAAAGTAACCGTTTTCAGCGTTTTTTAAACGTTTATCATCTAAAATTGGATATCTGTCGTGAAATTTTGCACTTGACCTTATCATCTGTTCGTTACACAATAATAAAAAAGCAAATGAGGAGTACAACCAATGAAATGGTTTTGGATAGGATTAGCTGCCTTTTTGATTGTGACATTTACTGTGGGTATTGGTTGGGCATTTGCCGGTTTAATTGTCGCTGGCATGATTTATGTGGTCATTAAACTGATGGCTAACGGGCGCGACTCACGTCGCTAAAAAATTGCGTAACCAGTAGGGCCTGCGTGTGCTGATAGCCACTTTTCATGATACAATTGGTTATTGTAAAAGCATTCAATATTCGGAGAATTTATGCAAATTGACTTAACTGATAGACCGCGGCCACTTAATGAGAAGTGGCTGCTTTTTGGAACATTACTATCAAATACTGGTAACTCAATGATTTGGCCAGTGACAACGCTGTATATGACCGGTGTATTGCATCAGACATTTACAACCGCAGGCATTGTTTTGATGATTGGTTCAATTATCAGTATGATTGGCTCGTTTGTCGGTGGTAAATTATTTGATCACTGGCGACCTTATGAAGCCTTGCTGATAACTAGCTTCATCATTTTAATTGCGGTATCTAGTTTGATTGTGTGGAATGATTGGCCAGCGTTTGCCGGCTTAATTTGGTTGGCTAATTTTGGCATGGGTGTTGAGCAAACGCTAGTCAATTCCTTTGCTACCACTGTTCCGGGTGAAAAAACACGGATTGTTTTCAATAATATGTATATCGTGCTAAATATTGGTGTTGTTTTGGGAACATTGGCTGTGGGCTATTTGTTTGATTACGGCTTTAGTCTGTTGATGATTATTTCATCTGTGTTATATTTTTTCCTAATGCTGATTATTGCGACTAAGTTCAATGTACCGATTGCTCATGTGCGTGGGGAAACAGTGATTGTGGATTCGGCAAATGCTACCGTGGAGACGAACCAAGTACGCCCGACTTTTCGTTTGACGCCCTTATTAGTGGGGATTGGCGCCTTATTATTTATTACTTATCTTTCCTATATGTTGTGGGAAACGGTGATGGCACCACACATGAAAGCATTGGGTATGCCAACACGGAATTATGCAGACTTATGGATGATTAACGGCATTACGATTATTTTGTTACAAAAAGTGGTGTCCGGTTGGGCCAACAAGCGCCCTTACCAAGTTTCGGTAATTCTTGGTAGTCTGATTTTTGCTTCCAGCTTTTTCTTTTTGGTGTTTGTCAAAGCGTTTTGGCAAATTGTGCTAGTGTTTGAACTGCTGACGATTGGTGAAATGTTACAAAGTCCGCAAGTTCCGGCATGGGTTGCTAAAATTACACCAAAAGAAGTGGCTGGTCAGGCACAAGGTTTTGTCTCAATGATGATTAGCTCAGGTCGTGTGATTGGTCCTATTTATTCGGGTATTATGATGGATCGTGGCCTGATGAATATGATGTTCTTGTCTGTGTTTGTGATGATGTTGCTCATTACAGCAAGTCTAGCTTGGACTATTTTTAAAAACAAACATGTTAAAACATCTTAAAAAGCAGATTGTAGCAATACAATCTGCTTTTTTGGTAAGCGTACGTTGGCATATAATTGGTAGAACAAGGTACAATAATAACTGATAATTCATTGTAATAAGGAGCAAAAATATGAATATTAGAACGCAGGTAATTCATGGCGGCCATCAAGTTGATCCACGAACAGGCGCTGTTAACATGCCTATTTATCAAACGACAACGTTCAAGCAGACAGAATTAGGAGGTGGCGCGAAGTGGGAATACACACGTTCAGAAAATCCAACGCGCGCCTCCTTAGAAGAGTTAATTGCTAGTTTGGAACATGGCACTGCTGGTTTTGCCTTTTCATCTGGTATGAGTGCGATTCATGCGGTAATGAGCACCTTGTCAGCAGGCGATCATATCTTATTGGCTGATGATGTCTATGGTGGTACTTTTCGGTTAGTTAATTCGATATTAGCGCGCTTAGGTATTACGTATAATCAGGTTGACATGGCGGATTTATCGGCAGTCACTAGCGCGTTGAAACCGAATACGAAGATGATTTTTTTGGAAACACCAACGAATCCTTTGTTGAAGTTAGCCGATATCCAAGATTTGTCATTAATTGCTCATAAGCATCAGGCCACTTTGGCAGTTGATAACACATTTGCGACCCCTTATAACCAAGTGCCCCTTGATCTTGGTGCAGATTTCGTCATACATTCTGGTACCAAATATATTGGTGGTCATTCTGACGTCTTGAGTGGTTTTGTAGTGACAAATAACGATCGACATTCAGCTGAAATCAAACATTTACAAATGCCAATTGGTGCAACTTTGGGTGCGTCAGATAGTTATTTAGTCTTGCGTAGTCTCAAAACATTTGCACTGCGTATGCGAGCACACAATGATAATGCGCAAGCTTTGTTCAACTGGTTGCAGACGCAACCCCAAGTGGCTAAAATTTATTATCCGGGTGACGCGTCATCGGCGCAATATGCGATTGCGCAAAAACAAATGCAGGGTGGTTTTGGTGGGATGATTTCAGTCGAATTACAGGCAGGATTAGATGTCAAAAAATTTGTGGAAAGTCTCAAAATTTTTACGTTGGCTGAAAGCCTTGGCGGTGTAGAAAGCTTGGTAGAGGTGCCGGCGGTGATGACACATGCGTCTATTCCGGCTGACATACGTCATGAACACGGTATCACTGATGAATTAATTCGCATTTCAGTTGGTATTGAAGATAGCCAAGATTTAATTGCGGATTTTCAACAAGGTTTGGCACAACTTTAACCTTTAAATGTACCACTTGAAAAAAGTAATTGAATCAGTTACACTAGGTTTACTTGAAATTAGCACAAATAAGTAAGACGACACTCGGCGTGAAGAGAAGCAGTGGTTGGTGAAAACTGCACAGGTGTCATAATCTGAAGTACAGCTATCCATTTAAGCGTGGCAGCACCATGTTAACAAATGCCAAAGTGATGCGTTTTATAACGCATAAGCTGGGTGGTACCACGGATTCTTAATGAAATGTCAATTCGTCCCTTTGTCATTATGACGGCAGGGACGTTTTTTATTTGACATAAAATGGAGAGAATACTATGGTTTCAAAATTGAAGACTAAAATTTCTGTGACGCTGCTGCTAGTGGCGGTCGCAATTTTAGCAGTGGGTGTGATTGGATTCGGATTATCTCCGATTGCGCCGTTAATGTTGGTAATTGGTATCATTATCGTTGTTGCACGCTGTTTTGGCGTGAGCTGGCAAGCCAGTCAAAAAGCATTGTTAAGCGGTGTGTCATCTGGTATTGCACCGTTATTTTTGTTCTTATTGATCGGCTCGTTAATTGCACTGTGGTTAGCAACCGGTGTCATTCCAACGATGATTTGGGTTGGCTTTAAATTACTCAGTCCACAACTATTTTTACCCACGGCCTTATTATCAACAGCAATTGTTGGTACTTTGATTGGTAGTGCTTTTACGACATTATCGACAGTTGGCGTTGCACTAATGGGTGTTGGAACGTTGATGGGATTTGATCCTGCCCTAATTGCTGGAACAGTATTATCTGGGGCAATTTTTGGTGACAAAAGTTCACCGCTATCAGATTCGACTAATTTGGCCAGCGCGATTTCTGAAACAGACCTTTTTGCACATATTAAAAACTTGATGTGGACAACCTTACCTGCGTTGATTTTGTCACTTGTGATGACTATTATATTGGGATTTGGTCATCAAACAAGTGGGGAAGCGACCGCTAAAATTAGCCGTTTATTGCCACTACTAGCGCCTACTTGGTGGGCTATTGTACCGCTTGGCTTGTTAGTCATCACAGCTTGGCAAAAAGTACCTGCTATTCCGGCTTTGATGATTAATATTTTGGTGTCAAGTATCGTTTTTGTAACGCAACATAGTTTGACAGCTTGGGCTGATTTATTGGTTAATGGCTTCAAAACAAGTAGCCATAACGCTACTTTGATGGCTTTGATGAATCGTGGTGGCATGTCTGCCATGATGCCAACAGTGATGATGATCATGCTTGCCTTGGCTTTTGGTGGTTTGCTCAGTGGTTTAGGGATTTTGTCGCGTGTCATGGCACCGGTGGTTGTCTATTTAAAAACACAACGTGCTATGATTGTGACGACATTGTTGACAGGGATTGCGGCGAACTTTTTAGTTGGTGAACAGTATCTTGCAACCATTTTGCCGGGTCAATTATTCAAAGATAGTTTTAAGCGTGTCGGGTTATCACCGCTAGCGTTAGGTCGTACGATTGAAGATAGTGGTACTGTGATGAATTATTTGGTGCCGTGGGGTGTTGCTGGTGCATTTGCAGCGCAAACACTTGGTGTATCAGTGCTTGCTTTTGCGCCATTCACTTTCTTTGCACTATTTTCACCAGTTATGTCATTGCTGTCGGCTTTGACGGGAATTGGTTTGAAGCAACTTGAAAAATGATATAATTGCGGTAACTGTTTGATGGGGGTATAAAATGTTAATTCGAGATATGGTGCGCACTAAGCCAATTAGTTGGTTGTTATTCATTGTCGGGTCAGATATTATGATGACCTATGGGATTAATATTGCCCATCACACTCACTTCTTACGGGCGCAAGATTATCCAACAATTGCCAAATTTGTGGCAATGGATCTCATTAGTTTTGTATTCATTATGCTATTTTTTGACTGGCTTCATCACAAATTTGCGCAAGACGGACAAGAAACGTTGATTGATATCATATTACGCATTGGTGGTAATCTGATGGCCGCCTATTTTGGCTGGTTTACGATTGGCTTTATTATTTTACAAGTGATTGATTTTCAAGCACAAACATTCTGGTGGTTGGTTGTGATTTCTGCCGTGTTGGCTGTGATGAATTGGCTATTTAGGCGTGTTTCACCAATCAAATTCCAGCTTAATCCCAGTAAAAATCAGTGATGGTAGCACATGCTATAATGGAAAGTATGCAGAATCAAACGCCGGAAACAATTTTAAAAGAAACTTTTGGATATGACCAATTCAGAACTGGTCAATTATCAGTCATTAACAAGGTATTAGCGCACAAGCACGCCTTAGCCATCATGCCAACCGGTGGTGGTAAATCAATCACCTACCAGTTGCCAGCCATGATGTTTGAAGGATTAACGTTAGTAATTTCACCGCTCATTTCCTTAATGAAGGATCAAGTTGACGGTTTAAATACATTAGGGATCCCGGCAACTTTTCTGAACTCAACAGTCGATGGTCAGGAACAAGCCCAACGCATGTCGGATCTACGTCATGGTGTTTATAAAATGTTGTATGTTGCGCCTGAACGCCTTGAAGTACCAAGCTTTTTTAGCTTTGTGCAACAGTTACCGGTGGACTTAATTGCCATTGATGAAGCACATGTTTTGTCGCAATGGGGACACGACTTTAGACCAAGTTACCTTAACATCTTGCCTTTGTTGTCCGAAATTCCCGGTAATCCGGCAATTCTTGGTTTGACGGCCACAGCAACTGAACGTGTCCGTGAAAATTTACAAGAACTTTTGGGCGTTAGTGACGATGACACTGTACTTACTGGATTTGCGCGGGATAATTTAGCGTTGAAAATAGTCCGCAACCAAGATAAACGTGATTATATTGCTAAATATCTGCGTGAAAACGCTGACCAAACTGGTATTATTTATGCGGCAACACGCAAACAAGTTGACGAGTTGACAGCCTACCTCAATAAAATTGGGATTCATGCTGCTCGTTATCATGCGGGCTTGTCAGAAAAGGAAAGGCAAAAACAACAGGAAGCTTTTCTCTACGACGAAAGTCCAGTCATTGTGGCGACGAATGCCTTTGGAATGGGCATTAACAAGCCGAATGTGCGCTACGTCATTCATTATTCAGTACCGGGCAATATTGAAGCATACTACCAAGAAATTGGCCGCGCCGGTCGTGATGGTTTGCCAGCTGAAGCAATTTTGCTGTATGCACCTCAGGATATCCATCTGCAAGAATTCTTCGTGCAAAAATCAGAAGGTTCCGAAGCTTACAAGCAAAATGAATACGATAAAATTCGTGAAATGAATGCGTATGCGAATACCCAAACGTGTCTCCCACGCTATTTGTTGCAATATTTTGGTGAGACAGTAACACAAGACTGTGGTCGGTGTTCGAACTGTTTAGATAAGCGAGAATTAGTTGATGTGACGGTAGATGCACAAAAAGTCTTAGCTAATGTTATGCGCATGAATCAGCGTTTTGGCAAGACAATGGTTGCCAAAGTGTTGAAAGGTTCTAATGATGCGAGTGTGAAAAAGTATGAGTATTTGCGTGACTTACCCACATTTGGTCTGATGAAAGAGCGCACTTTGAAAGATTTAACTCAGTTTATTGATTATTTGACGGCTGACGGCTACTTGCGTTTTGAAGGGTCAGAGTATCCGGTGTTAAAGGTCACTAAACTTGGCGCCGATGTCCTTAAAGGACAGGGAAATGTTACCAAACGATTGGAAAAGGTTCGTATTCTTCGTCAATCAGCGACGCAAGAGGGCTTGAAATTGTCAGATGATGATAATCGCTTGTTCGCTCAGTTGAAAGAAAAGCGCTTAGTATTGGCGCGTGAAGCCGGTATTCCGCCGTTCTTAATTTTCTCCGATAAAACGCTCATGGCCATGGCTCAAAATCGGCCACAAACAGACGAAGCATTTTTGGCCATTTCTGGTGTTGGTGAAAAAAAGTTTGATATTTACCATGATGATTTTGCCGCTGTGATTAATGATTATGTTGTTAGCTAAAAAGTCGTGAGATGTTCAAATCTCATGAGCTTTTGATTTTATGATGATTAAATATCAATATGATGATAATTTGTGATTAAAAAAGCATTGATACTAACAAAATTATTGACAATAAATAAGAATTATCTTAAAATAATGATAAGTTAATAAATCAATGAAGCGAAGAGTAGATAAGGCGTGGCAATATAGCGAGTCGGGATAGTGAAAGCCGGTATGACGCAATTTATTGAAGATGAACGTGGATGATGTCGTATGGTGCAAGCTGTGCGTCCGGATGAACACCGTTATCGTGATGAGTGCACATTGTGCTGAATTTGGGTGGTACCACGTTTTGACGTCCCTGTTAATCTTAGGATTAACAGGGACTTTTCATTTTTAACGACTAAAAAAAGAAAGAAGAAGTATAATGATTAGTAGACATCTCGTTTTACAGACTGACTTTGGCCTGCAAGATGGTGCGGTAAGCTCAATGCGTGGCGTTGCCTACGGCGTGGCTGATAACATTGTCGTCAGTGACTTAACCCATGGGATCACGCCTTTTAATATATTTGAAGGATCCTTTCGACTGTTCCAGACATTTCGCTATTGGCAAGCTGGTACGGTATTTGTTTCGGTAGTTGATCCCGGCGTGGGGTCCAATCGGCTATCTATCATTGCTAAGACAACAACAGGGCATTATATTGTGACACCAGATAATGGTACTTTGTCTCATTTATTAACTAATGGTTTGATTGAAAGCGCACGTGTGATTGACGAAACAACGCAACGGTTGCCGGGATCAGAAAAATCAGCGACGTTCCACGGGCGCGATATTTATGCTTTTAATGGGGCCAAATTAGCTAGTGGGCAGACACAATTTGAGGATTATCATCAGAGTGTGTCAGTAGATGATTTAGTACGTTTGCCAATTACACCGGGGCGTTATCAAGAAACGCAGTACGGACAGCCACAACTCGTTGGTAACATTGATATTACCGATGTTAACTTTGGCTCACTATGGTCTAACATTCCTATCAGTGAGTTTGAGAAGCTGAATCTGGTATATGGTGATACTTTGCGTGTTCAGATAACGCATCATGATCATGTTTTGTTTGATGAGGTCTTGCCTTATGTGCATACCTTTACAGATGTTAATCCGGGAGAACCGTTGATTTATATTGACTCGGTGTATACAGTTGCTTTTGGCGTCCACACTGGTAGTTTTGAGCAGACGTATCACGTTGGTGCTGGTCAAAATTGGGCGGTCGTACTTACCAAAGAAGCACAGTAGATGATAGAATAATTAGGAGAAAAACGATGAGTGAACAACGCAAAAAATCAGGACTATCTGTACGGGCAGTAGTCGCAACTGGAATCGGCGCAGCAGTTTTCTTCATTTTGATGAAGTATATTGCGATTCCAACAGGTGTTCCTAACACCAACGTTAACGTGGCTGAAGGCTGGTTGGCTTTGATAGCTGGGTTATTTGGACCAGTAGTTGGCTTTTTAGTGGGTATTATCGGGCATACGTTGACTGATGCCACTTATGGTGCGCCTTGGTGGTCATGGGTGTTGGCAGATGGTGTTTTTGGCTTACTGCTTGGCTTGAGCAAACGCTTTTTAGATTTGCAAGGTGGGGATTTAACGGCTAAAAAGCTGATTCAATTCAACGTTTGGCAAATTGTTGCCAACGTTGTGTCATGGGTAGTGATTGCCCCAATTGGCGATATTTTAATTTATAAGCAGCCAGCTAACAAAGTCTTTTTGCAAGGCATTGTGGCAGCAATTGTGAATATTTTGTCAGTGGCAATCATTGGCTCAATTTTAATTGTGGCTTATGTGAAGTCACGTCCCAAAAAGAGTTCGTTACGTAGCGAATAGTTCTCATGCGGCAGTTGCCGCGTACATAGGAGTCATCATGCCGGAACCGTTAATTGATTTTCAACATGTCACATTTAAATACAATGCACAAGCCGAACCAACTTTACATGACGTGAGTTTTCAGATTTATCCGGGTGAAAAGGTTTTGATTGCTGGTGCCTCAGGCTCTGGTAAAACCACATTGTTGCGGTTGCTTAATGGCTTGATTCCTCAAGCTTATCAGGGAGATGTGACAGGTCAATTATTATTAAATGGCAAAAATATTTTGGATCAATCTCTATTTGAACTCTCTTTACAAGCTGGAACTGTTTTACAGGATGCAGATGCGCAGTTTGTTGGTATGACTGTGGCTGAAGATATCGCTTTTGCATTGGAAAATGATACACAACCGGTGAACAATATCAAACAAAAAGTTGCAAAGTGGGCGCAACGTTTTGGTCTAGGGGAACGCCTGAATTTGGCACCACAAGATTTATCAGGTGGGCAAAAGCAACGCACTGCAATGGCTGGTGTGTTAATTGACGACGGAAAGTTGCTGTTATTTGACGAACCTTTGGCGAGTTTGGACCCAGCTGCTGGACATGCTGCTATGAAAATGATTGCTGAATTGCAGGCTGAACGTGATTTGACAGTGGTCATCATTGAACATCGTATTGAAGAAGTGCTGGGGGCAGATATTGACCGTGTAATTGTAATGTCTGACGGTAAAATTGTTGCGAATGGCACACCAGACGAGATCGTACAAGCTGGCGTATTACTGGATAATGGGCTAGATGAGCCACTTTATGTGCAATTGTTGCGCCAAGCTGGTGTGGCGATTACCAATTTGCCACATGTGTCTGATTTGGATCAAATTGATGTGACACCATATCGTGGACAAATTGCAGCTATTGGTCAATCTGTAACACCAGCCAAACTTGCCGATCCACAACTAATCATTCAAAATGTTTCATTTGGTTACAGTGCGGGACAACCATTGTTCAACGCGTTGTCAACGACAATCCACACCGGTGAAATTCTCGGCATTGTCGGTAAGAATGGTTCTGGTAAAACGACATTATCACATTTACTAACAGGATTTTTACAACCAAGTAGTGGTGATGTTTTATTGCATGGCGAGTCTGTCTTAGGGCAATCAATTAAAGAACGCGCCGACCACATTGGCTACGTGTTGCAAAATCCCAACCACATGATTACGAAATCAACAGTTTATGATGAAGTTGCCAGTGGTTTGATATTACGCCAAGTCGATGCTGACACAATTGAACAACGTGTGCGTGATATGCTCAAATTAGTTGATTTAGATGGCATGCGCCACTGGCCAATTTCCGCACTTAGTTTTGGTCAGAAGAAGCGATTGACGATTGCTGCTGTCTTAGTCTTACAACCGGAAATTTTAATTTTGGACGAACCAACAGCTGGACAAGATGCGACGCATACTGCTCAGCTACTGACTTTTTTGCAGAAAATCAATGCCCAACAGCAGACTACAATAATTATCATCACGCACGACATGCATTTGCTGGCAAATTTTGTCCAGCGTGTGTTGGTTATTGTTGACGGCCAGCTACTAGCAGAAACTACGCCGGCTGAATTATTGGCCGACGAAAAGCTGGTCACAGCAGCAAGCTTGCGGACAACGAGTATCTATCGTTTGGCGAAACGATTGGCGATTAATCAACCGGAAAAACTCAATGCTGCGATAAGGAAGTAATATGAACAATTCGTTATTTGGATACAAAGCGCGTGATACATGGATGAACCAAACAACTGGCACAGCTAAGCTAGTTGGTTTTTTGGCGTTGACAACAGTTGGTATGGTTTCTTACGATACGCGTTTTCTCGTGGCACTGGTTATTTTATCTTTTATACTGATTAAGGTTTCGCACATTCAATATCGCGAATATGCCTTGTTATTGAAACTAGTGATTTTTATTGGGGTCCTTAATTTAATTATGATTACAGTTTTAGCGCCACAATACGGTGCAGAATTGTATGGCTCAAAACACGTCCTATTTGGTACTGGCTATTGGACAATCACACAAGAGCAGTTGTTTTATGAATTAAATCTACTATTAAAGTATGTTTTTTCATTTCCATTATCAATTGTATTGTTATTTACGACTAATCCAAGCGAGTTTGCCTCTGGCTTAAACAAAATTGGGGTGCCGTACAAAGTGTCTTACGCAGTTGCCCTGACACTTCGTTATATTCCTGATGTTCAAAGTGATTACCACACAATCAGTTTGGCGCAACAGGCGCGTGGCTATGAAATTTCTAAAAAAGCATCCTTAACAAAACGTATGAAAGGCGCTGTGCAAATTATTTTACCATTAGTTTTTTCTAGTTTAGATCGCATTGATACGATTAGTCAGGCAATGGAATTACGACGCTTTGGCCGGTATAATAAACGTACTTGGTATCAAGATCAAAAATTTTCTGGTCGTGACTTTGGCATGATAATTGGTACATTAATCATTGTCGCGATTGGTATTTTGTTAGTATTTCAAAATGGGGGGCGCTTGTGGAATCCATTCAATTAACATCATCACAGTGGCAAGAAAATGCCCAACAGTATCAACCAGCTTTAATGGCTGATTTGCTTCAATTTTTGGCTATTCCATCAGTGCTTGATCCAACAACAGCTAATATCCAACGCCCGTTTGGCACAGGCATTGATATGGCACTCAAATTTATTAGTGATATAGCGCAGCGTGACGGTTTCAAAGTCAATCGGGTGGCTGATAACATGATTGTTGTTGTTGACTATGGTCCGGAAGACGCGTCGGAAACCGTAGGGGTATTATCGCATGTTGATGTTGTTCCCGCAGGGGATGCGTGGACGGTGACACTGCCATTTAGTCCCAAAATTGAAGGCAATCGACTGTACGGGCGTGGTTCTCACGATATGAAAGCCGACCTGCTAGCTGCCTATTATGCGGTAAAGCAGCTCAAAGATATGGGATTTCAACCCAAACGAAAAATACGGTTGATTTTCGGGAGTGATGAGGAGTCAGATTGGCGTGATATGCAGGCCTACTTAAGCGAAGTTGGCGAGCCAACATTAGGATTTTCACCGGACGGAGCATTTCCAGTCGTACCGGGTGAAAAGGGTGTGCTAACATTGGCGACCAAATTTCAAGGCGTCACGACAAGCGCATGGCAATTGCATCATTTTCATGCTGGTGAACGTGATAATGTCGTACCGGGCATGGCCACAGCTGATATCGAGCTACCAAGTCAGGTTGACATCAACGGTTTTTTGGGCGCCTATGAGCGTTATTTGAATGACACACCAATAATTTCTGGTGTTGGTCAATATGATGATGAGCATATCTTATTAACGTTATACGGAAAGTCAGCTCATGGCGCTTATCCTGAAACTGGATTGAATGCTGGAACGTACTTGGCCCATTTTTTGGTCGATTATGGTTTCAATCAGCAAGCCCATGCATTTTTGGAATTTTTGGGGATTGCTAACCACCAAAATGTTTTCGGTGAGAAACTGGGACTAGTGTATCACGATGACATTATGGGTGATTTGACGCTAAATATTGGGCAAATGACGTTTAATAAAAACGCTGAATCAGAAATCAGAATCAATTTTAGATATCCAATGGGTATTACTGAGACGGCGATTTTGACACAGGTACAACGACACATGGGTGATTTGGTCGGCAAAACATTTAAGCAAGAGTCCTTTGGTAATCAACCACACATGGTCGATTTGAACGATCCAATTGTGACGACACTAGAAAATGTTTATGCCGAACATACACACACAGTTAAGCAATACAAAATTTCTAATGGCGGTTCATATGCGCGTTTGCTCAAGCGTGGTGTTGCTTTTGGTGGTCAATTCCCAGATGTACCGGTCATGAGCCACCAACCCAATGAGTACGTATTGATTGACAATATTCCTAAGACCCAATCAATTTTTGCTCATGCGTTATATGAAATTTCTCGGTAAAATTGAATCATAAGTAAAAATTCAACACAAACCGTAAAATAAGTTACCTGTGGAAATAATTTTGCGAAACACTTGATAATAATAGGCGATATGTAGTATCATTAATACCTGTGAATGCATAAAATTATGCGTGCACTCCTTGCAGCTAAGGCTGCCAGAGACCAAAAGGAGGAAATACAATGGCTACATCATACGAATTGACTTATATTGTTCGCCCTGATTTGGATGCGGATGCTAAAAAGACGCTTGTTGAGCGTTTTGACGGCATTTTGACAAACAACGGTGCAACAATTCAAAAGTCAGCAGATTGGGCAACACGCCGCTTTGCTTACGAAATTGCTGGTTACCGTGAAGGTACTTACCACATTATCAACTTCACAGCTGAAGGCGATGCTGCTACTAATGAATTTGATCGTTTGGCTAAGATCTCACAAGATATCTTACGTCACATGATTGTTAAGCGCGACGCAGAGTAATCTGAATTTCCACTGGGAAAGGAGCTTTTAAATGATTAATCGAGTAGTATTGATTGGGCGATTGACCCGCGATGTGGAATTACGTTATACCCAATCGGGTGTAGCTGTCGGCACGTTTAGCTTGGCGGTTAACCGTCAGTTCACTAACGCGAGTGGTGAACGTGAAGCTGACTTTATTAACGCAGTTATTTGGCGTAAAGCAGCTGAAAACTTTGCTAACTTTACTGGAAAAGGCGCACTTGTTGCGATTGAAGGTCGTTTGCAAACAAGAAATTATGAAAACAACGCAGGTCAACGTGTTTACGTGACTGAAGTTGTTGCGGATAATTTCTCATTACTAGAATCCCGTGCAGAAAGTGAAAAGCGTCGTGCACAAAACGGCTCTTCTAACAGCAATGCGGGTAGCTATAATAATGGCTCAAATGACCATTCATTTGGCGGTAATGATAATTCGTTTAGTGGTGTTGATCCCTTTGCTAGTGCGAACCAAGGTTCAGCTAATAAGTCAGCAACATCTGAAAACGATGCCCCTAACCCATTTGCGGCTAGTGGCAACACTGAAATTGATATATCAGATGATGATTTACCATTTTAAATTAAATTAAACACTAAGAAAGGAGCTTTATTATGTCAGAACAAAACTCACGTCCACAAAACTCTGAACGTCCACAACGTTCACGTCGTCCACAAGGCGGCCCACGTCGTCGTCGTAAGGTTGATTTTATCGCTGCTAATCACATCGAATACATCGACTACAAGAACACTGAATTGTTGGAGCGTTTCATTTCAGAACGTGGTAAGATTTTGCCACGTCGTGTAACTGGTACTTCTGCCAAGAACCAACGCAAGGTAACAACTGCTATCAAGCGTGCGCGTATCATGGCTTTGTTGCCTTTCGTTACGGAAGACTAATTCAGCTTAAAACCCAAGAAATGATTCTTGGGTTTTTTTGTTGTATTTTTTAACCAGACCATCTCATTTTAACCACAGGCCACCCTGTGGTAAAATAGTAGATATGAAAGTTACGAGGAGTAACGCGTGAAACGATTTTTTAATTTTAAAAACTTACCTATTTTTTTCCAAAACACAAAACTAGGCACGGTTGCCTTGCTGCTGTTAGTAGCGAGTGTGATGAGTGTTGTTTTTGCGGTGGCTATTAACTGGATATTTGGTTTAATTTGGTTGGTGGTAGTTGTGATTGGGCTTGTCTTCAGTGGGCAAGCGTTCAAAGAGGTTAGCGAAAACGCACAGGAATACTTATCAGGATTAGGTTATCGTATTGCCCGTAGTGAACAAGAAGCTTTGATTCGTATGCCAATTGGTATTATATTACTGAACCAAGACCAAAAAATTGACTGGATTAACCCCTATATGCAGTCTTATTTGGACAAAAGAGATGTGCTAGGTTTGGAATTATCAGAACTTGATGGTACGCTTGCACAGGAAATTAACAGTTATGCTGATTCGTCTGACACGAATACCATTACTTGGCAAGAGCGACAATTTTCATTATTTGTTCAACAAAATTTACGGGTTATTTATTTAATGGACATCAGTGAATATGCTGCCATTGCTAAACAATATGAGGATCATCAATTGTTCAGCGGTCTGGTATCGGTGGATAATTATGAGGAAGTAACTGAGGGGATGAGTGAATCAGAGACCTCAACGTTACGAACATTTGTCACGCGCTCACTGTCTGATTGGGCAGCAGATCATCAAATCTATATTCGTCGCTTAAACACAGTGCATTACGTAATGTTTGGTTATCAATCCGCCTTGGAAGAGGCAGAAGCTGACAAATTCAGTGTTTTGAAAGCAATTCGTGAAGCGACTGCCCAACAAAACTTACCGGTGACTTTATCAATTGGTATTGCGTATGGCACGCCAGATATTAATCAGCTGGCAAAACTAGCTCAAACCAATCTTGATTTGGCATTGGGGCGTGGCGGCGATCAAGTCGTCGTTAAGGCTGAGGATTCGGCGGCACGTTTTTACGGTGGTGCTACCAATCCTATGGAAAAGCGAACTCGCGTCCGTGCACGTATGGTTTCACAGACCATTTCTGAATTAATTGAACAAGCTGATAACATTATGATCGCTGGTCATGTGATGCCAGATTTGGATTCAGTAGGTGCTGGATTGGGTGTGTGGCGACTAGCCCAGACCAAAAACAAACCGGCGTTTCTCGTGATAGATGAAAAGCAGGTATACAGTGATATCAAATTATTACTGGCCGAACTTAGAAAAAGTCCTGCTGACTTTGTGGCACCCGGATCAAATATTAATGATTCCATTATTGATGAAACGCGCGCGCTTAAATTAGTACGCGATAATACTTTACTCGTTTTGGTTGATCACGCTAACACTAATATATCGGGTGCATCACAATTATTGGCACGACTAGGAAATCGTGTTGTTGTTATTGACCATCACCGTCTGGCTGAGCAAGGGTTAAAAGATAAACCGTTAATGTCTTATATTGAACCATACGCTTCATCAACTTCGGAGTTAGTGGTTGAATTGCTGCAGTATCAAGATCAATCAAATGCGCCAATTACAAAAATTGAAGCCACAGCGATGCTTGGTGGTATCCAAATTGACACAAAGAACTTTACTTTACGTACTGGCTCACGTACTTTTGATGCAGCAAGTTATTTGCGTGCCAACGGTGCAGATAGTAACTTAATTCAGTCATTCATGAAAGAAAAGTTTACGGATTTCAAAGCACGAACTCACTTAATTAACTTAGCGGAAATTCAGGATGGCAATGCGATTGTGACTGGTGAAAACCAAAATAATTATTCAGGGTTAATTACAGCTCAGGCAGCAGATGAACTATTACAAATTAGTGGTGTTGATGCTTCATTTGTGATTACTAAACGTCAAGATGGGCGTGTCGGAATTTCTGCACGTTCAACTGGTGATCGTAATGTTCAACGCGTGATGGAGGCTCTAGGTGGTGGTGGTCATTTGTCCAATGCTGCTACTCAAATTGCTGACGTCACGACTGATGAAGTGAAGGAACAATTATTAGACGTATTGGCTGAGCAAAAAGAAGAATGAGGTTTTAAAATGAAAGTTGTATTTTTAGAAGATGTTAAAGGTCGCGGTAAAAAAGGTGAAGTCAAGGAAGTTCCTGATGGCTACGCCAATAATTTTTTGATAAAAAATAAAAAAGCTGAACCAGCGACGGGGAAGAATTTAGGTGCTGTTAAGGGTCGTCAAAAGGCTGAAGCAAAGGCATCTGCGGAAGAACTAGCAGATGCGCAAAAGTTAGCTCAGTTCTTTGAGGACGAGAAGACAGTCGTTGAATTGACTGGTAAGTCCGGTGCAGATGGCCGTTTATTTGGTGCAATATCAACCAAACAAATTGCTGCCGGACTTGAAAAACAATATAAAATTAAAATTGACAAACGTAAGATGGTTTTAAACCAGCCAATTCATGCTTTGGGATATACGAATGTCCCTGTTAAGCTTCATCGTCAAGTGACAGCTAACTTGCGTGTGCATGTGAGCGAGGGTTAAGATGGATAATCCGGTATCAAATGAATATCGGCAGGTGCCACAGGATATTGACGCTGAACGAGCAGTGCTTGGCGCCATCTTTTTTGATGTCAAATCAGAGAACGCCATGATTGAGGCGAGTGCGATTTTGGCGCCGGAAGATTTCTATCGACAAGCGAACCAAACGATTTTTAAGGCGATGCAATCCTTGGTTGAGGACAACCGCCCCATTGATATGTTGACACTGCAAGACAAATTAAATAGCATGCAACAACTTGACAATGTTGGTGGCATGTCCTATTTGGCAGAAATATCTGAGTCAACGGCATCTTCAGCTAACTTAAAACACTATGCCAATATTGTTCGAGAAAAGGCGATTTTACGCAAAATGATTGATACGTTAACGCGTAGCATGTCATTAGCCTACGACGCGTCAGAACCAAGTGAAGATTTATTAGATCAATTATCACGTAGCATTGATACTATTGCCGAGAATAGAGGTAGTGAGGATTTTCGAAAAATTAAAGATGTCATTCGGGAATATCAAGCTAATCTAGACGAGGCTGTGAAAAACGATAGTGATGTGGTTGGGTTATCCACAGGATTTCCAGAAATGGATAAAATAACACACGGTTTTCGTAATGATCAAATGATCGTTTTTGGTGCTCGCCCGGCAGTCGGTAAAACAGCTTTTGTACTTAACATTGCGCGTAATGTTGCCAAGAATGAACAAGTGCCAGTAGTTATTTTTGAAATGGAAATGAGTGCGACCGACATTGTTGGCCGTTTATTAGCTGGCGAAGGATCTATTGATTCTAACCATTTGACAACTGGGCAAATGACGCAAGAAGATTGGCAAGCACTCACATTGGCTATGCAATCTTTGGCACAAATGCAAATCTACATGGACGATACCGCAGGCATTAAAATCAATCAAATTAGTGCAAAACTGCATCAACTTGAACGTGATTTGTTGAATGAAATGTCACCAGAAGATCGCGTCCAAAATCCGCATCCAATCGGACTCGTTGTCATTGATTATTTAGGCTTGATTGAGTCAAACAACACCGAAAGCCGCCAACAAGCAGTTTCTGAAGTGTCAAGATCAATCAAAAAGTTAGCAAAAGAATTAAGTACGCCAATCATAGCGCTCGCTCAATTGAGCCGTGGCGTGGAACAACGTACAGATAAACGTCCAATTCTTTCTGACTTGCGTGATTCAGGTTCTATCGAACAAGATGCTGATATTGTTGCTTTCCTGTATCGTGATGATTATTCTCGTGATGACGGTGAAGACGGCGAAGGGGATCCCCGTGAAGAACAAGAAGCAGTGCCGATTGAAGTGATTTTTGAAAAGAATCGTGCTGGTGCACGAGGGACTGCGACATTAATGTTTAACAAGCCAACTTTCAAATTTAATGCCATGGCGCCATTATATCGTGATGGTATGAATGCTGGCGTTCCTGATATGAGTTCTGGTTGGTAAAAAAAGCGCGAATGCGCTTTTTTTATTGGAAAAATATAAATTTGATGGTAGTGATGATTACAATGAGTGTCAGATAAAAAGGTGTTCCTCGCCAAAAATTTTGCCAGTCAGCTTGAGAAAGATGAAATCCCAACAACAGACTGACTAAAATGAAGACAATAATGATATTTCTAATGTGCCAACCAGTAATCCAGCCAAAGGATAACAAGAACCAAATAGTTAGGCATATACCAAGAATGGGTGCTAAACTAATAAAAAAATTGCCTAGGCGTTGATAATAGCTTTTTGGATTATATTCACGATTAACATAACCTAATATGCCGTCCTCACTAATTTGCCAGAGACAAAAGCTGACAATGTGATGCCGAAAAATCAAGGCGACAGTCAAGTGGCTTAATTCGTGTATTACGACGCCAAAAAAGCTTAAGATAGCCGTAAGATTATGACCTAGTCGCTGATTGAGTTGATCTGTCAAATAGGATGAGAGACTACCTACTAAATAAACAATAATAATTGGTAGGATAAAGAAAAAAAGCAGTTGCTCGCCCACCATATTTAGCCAATCAGTCATGTTCTAGTAAATCTACGAATGAGGCACCAACCAGTAATGCAACATCTACGGGATTAATTTTGTCAGAGCGACCTAATTCACCACCACTTACCAAAATGTACGGTGCATTTTGAGCAGTTTGCTCGAAGAAAATTGGGAAGTGCTTATTTTGCCAAATACCGACAGGATTATTGGCCCCGTGAATGTAGCCAGTTGTTTTTTGCAATATTTTTAATGGCAACATGCTGACTTTTTTATTACCAGAAGCTGCCGCTAACTTTTTTAACGATAGATGTGATGTAATAGGGAGCACAGCAACAATTGGACCAGTTTTATCACCTTCTGCGGCTAAGGTCTTATAAATATCATCATGTTTCACGTGAAACGTTTCTAAAATAGCATCACGTTCGGCTTCTGATTTGTCAATAATGTTGAGAGACAGCGCTTCGTATGGAATGTTATGCTTATCCATTACCTGCTCGGGCAATGTTTTTTTCATTTTCTTTTTACTCATGCTCATATTTTACCACAATTGGAACAACCAATGAAATGACTGGTCAGACCAATATGTGATATACTTATTAACATTATGTCAGAACCTATCTATGTTACCGTACAAGCGGACTTAAAACAAAAAATTTATCAAGGCGAATTTGCTAATTTGAAACTTCCAGATGAGCGATCATTAGCTGAACAGTATGATGTTTCACGTTCGTCAATCAAAAGAGCGCTCAATGTGCTTGTTCAACAAGGGGTCATTTTCAAAAAACGTGGCAGTGGTACTTTTGTCAATCCATTATATTTGAAGAACCACGCTATTTTCCAACATGAAGGATCAAATCTTGGTGTCTCTGATTCTTTTCGTGTCGACGGCAAAGCACCGGCAATTGAATTAATAGATTTCAAGGTCATCCCAGCAACGCCAGAGCAGCAACAAGCACTTTTCTTAAATGAGGGTGACTTTGTTTATGAAATAAAACGGTTACGTCGTTTGGAAGGTGTGCCATTTATGATTGAGCGTGGTTATGTGCCGATTAGCGTTTTACCAGGTCTGAATCGTGATATTGTTTCAGGTTCAGTTTATGAATATATTGAAAAAAATAAACACCGTTCAGTTACAAAGTCGTTTATGACAATTATGGCAGAACCATCAACTGAAGAAGATCAGAAGCTATTAAAATTATCGGAAAAAGAGCCAGTTGGGATTATGGAAGGTATTTTTTTCATGGATGATGGTACGCCACTTGAATTTTCAACAATGCGCTTGCACTATAAATATCTTCGTTATAATGCCTTTGTCAGTCTTGACTCAGAATGAAATACTGCATTTAGCAGTTTTTTTTTAGAGTCCAAAAAATTGGACCGTACCAAAATCTTATCTGCGCCAACCAAAAAAACAATAGACCAGAACCAATCTAATCTTTCTTCTTGAACTCACTACTAAAATCAGTTATACTGTAAGAGTAAATAACGGAAATAGGTTCGTGGTTTACGATTCTCTCAAAAAATAAGGAGTACTTAATCTCATGGCAGATTTCGATTCAAAAGAGTACTTAGAACTCGTTGATAAGTGGTGGCGTGCAACCAACTACTTGTCAGCTGGGATGATCTTCTTGAAGAGTAACCCACTGTTCTCAGTAACAAACACACCAATCCAAGCCGAAGACGTTAAAGTAAAGCCAATCGGTCACTGGGGAACCATTTCAGGTCAAACATTCTTGTATGCACATGCAAACCGCTTGATCAACAAGTATGATTTGAACATGTTCTATATCGGTGGTCCAGGTCACGGTGGTCAAGTTATGGTCACAAACGCTTATTTGGATGGCGAATATACAGAGGATTACCCAGAAATCACACAAGATTTGGCAGGTATGAGCCGTTTGTTCAAGCGCTTCTCATTCCCAGGTGGAATCGGATCGCACATGACAGCTCAAACACCAGGTTCACTGCATGAAGGTGGTGAATTAGGTTATTCATTATCACACGCCTTTGGTGCCGTTTTGGACAACCCAGACCAAATTGCTTTTGCAGTTGTTGGTGATGGTGAAGCCGAAACTGGTCCATCAATGACATCATGGCACTCAACAAAGTTCTTGAACGCCAAGAACGATGGTGCCGTATTGCCAATTTTGGATTTGAACGGCTTTAAGATTTCTAACCCAACAATCTTCTCACGTATGTCTGATGAAGAAATCACAAAGTTCTTTGAAGGTTTGGGTTATTCACCACGCTTCATCGAAAACGATGATATTCATGACTACACTGCTTATCACGAATTAGCAGCTAAGGTCTTGGATCAAGCAATTGAAGATATCCAAGCTATCCAAAAGGATGCGCGTGAAAACGGTAAGTACCAAGATGGTACAATTCCTGCATGGCCAGTTATCATTGCTCGTTTGCCAAAGGGTTGGGGTGGTCCAACACATGATGAGAATGGTGATCCAATCGAAAACTCATTCCGTGCTCACCAAGTGCCATTGCCTCTGGCACAAAACAAGCTTGAAACTTTGACACAATTCGAAGAATGGATGAATTCATACAAGCCAGAAGAATTGTTCAACGCAGACGGTTCATTGAAAGATGAATTGAAGGCAATTGCACCTAAGGGTGACAAGCGCATGTCAGCTAACCCAATTGCTAACGGCGGTCGTCGTCGTGGTGAAAAGGCGCAAGACTTGACTTTGCCTGATTGGCGTCAATTTACCAACGATATCACAGATGATAATCGTGGTACTGAATTGCCAAAGCAAACACAAAACATGGATATGACAACACTTTCAAATTATTTGGAAGAAGTTTCAAAGTTGAATCCAACATCATTCCGCGTGTTTGGTCCTGATGAAACGATGTCAAACCGTTTGTGGAGTCTCTTTAACAGTACTAACCGTCAATGGATGGAAGAAGTTAAAGAGCCAAATGACCAATATGTAGGTCCTGAAGGTCGTATTATTGACTCGCAATTGTCAGAACACCAAGCAGAAGGTTGGTTGGAAGGCTACACATTGACAGGTCGTGTCGGAATCTTTGCTTCATACGAATCATTCCTACGTGTTGTCGACACAATGATTACACAACACTTCAAGTGGTTGCGTCACGCTTCAGAGCAAGCATGGCGTAATGATTACCCATCATTGAACTTGATTGCAACGTCAACGGCGTTCCAACAAGATCACAATGGTTACACTCACCAAGATCCAGGTCTATTGACTCACTTGGCTGAAAAGAAGTCAAACTTCATCCGTGAATACTTGCCAGCCGATGGTAACACATTGTTGGCCGTTCAAGCACGTGCATTCTCAGAACGTCAGAAGGTTAACTTGTTGATTGCTTCAAAACAACCACGTCAACAGTGGTTTACTACTGACGAAGCTGATGTATTGGCTAACGAAGGCTTGAAGATTATAGATTGGGCTTCTACTGCACCTTCTGGTGATGTTGATATTACATTTGCATCTGCTGGTACAGAACCAACAATCGAAACTTTGGCAGCTTTGTGGTTGATTAACCAGGCGTTCCCAGAAGTTAAGTTCCGCTATGTTAACGTTGTTGAATTGCTACGTTTGCAGAAGAAGTCAGAACCTAACATGAACGACGAACGTGAGTTGTCAGACGAAGAATTTAACAAGTTCTTCCAACCTGAAACACCAGTTATCTTTGGCTTCCACGCGTATGAAGATTTGATTGAATCATTCTTCTTCGAGCGTAAGTTTGAAGGTGATGTATACGTTCATGGTTATCGTGAAGATGGTGACATCACAACGACATATGACATGCGTGTTTACTCACACTTGGATCGTTTCCACCAAGCTAAGGAAGCAGCAGAAATCTTGTCAGCAAATGGTAAGATTGATCAAGCAGCCGCTGATACATTTATCGCTAAGATGGATGAAACATTGGCAAAGCATTTCGAAGTCACTCGTAACGAAGGACGTGATATCGAAGAATTCACTGACTGGAAGTGGTCAGCACTTAAGTAAGACAAAGTGCGACTTCACCATGAGTGAGAGATTAAGCGAATCAGATAACTCTGGTTCGCTTTTTGCTTTGCAAATATGTAGAATGGTTGTATTGAGTAAAATTAAGGTGAAAAATCATGTTAAAAAAAGACGGACATACACACATTCCTAATCTAATAGATCACAAAAACAATGACAACTTAGATGATTTAATTGAACGTGCAATCTCACTTGGATTTAAAGAATACACCATCGCTGCAATGGCACCTTTACCAGATGAATCAAATGTGAACCGATCACAGTTAGGTCTCACGTCAGATGATTTGACGACTTACAAATTAGCAGTGGATCGGGTAGCTGATAAGTATCAAAATCAAATCCTTATTAAACGTGCATTTGAAATCAACTACTTTTCGGATTATGAAAATCAAATGCGTCGATTTTTGCGTTCACAAGCAGAGTGGGTAGATGAAGTAATTTTGTCAGTGCACTTTATGCCAGATGATATGGGTATATTGCGTCGTATTGATGATAATGTTGATACCATTAGCAGGTATTTTGCTGAGACGCTAACAACACCTCAGGTGTTCTACCAACGCTATTTTGCATTAATGGCCCAGAGTGTTGAAGCAATTATTGGTGTCAATAAACCTATCCGAATTGCTGATTTTGGTATTATTAAGCGTTTCCAACAGACATTAAATTTACCTGATTTTGATGATAGTATTTACAAACAGATAGGTGATATATTTCAAATGATGGCGACGCGTGACTATCAGTTAGAAATCAATGCTGCTGGATTCAATGACGTTGGTTATGGTGATACCTATCCAGCGTTAGATGTGGCTGCCTCAGCTTTTGATATGGGTATTGACGTTGTTTATAGTTCTCATGCCCAGAGTGTTAGTGAGGTGGGTCAGTTTTTCAATGAAATAGAAGAGGTTATCAAATGAAAAAAGCAGCATTCTTTGACTTTGACGGTACTTTAGCAAATACCGAAAAACTATCAGTATTGGCAACGCAACAAGCATTTAAACAAATAAAATTACCCGTTCCTGACGCGCAAGACATTGTGCATTATCAGGGTGTTCCGATTGAAACATCATTTTCTAAATTAGGTGCTAAAGATTTAAACCCGTCAGAACTGCAGACATTATATACTAATTTTCGTGCCGCTTATCAAAGTGGCGAGTCCGCAGATACAATAACAGTATTTCCGGGAATAGTGTCAGCATTGGCACAACTAAAAAGTGCTGGTGTTGAGATGTTTATTATGACAAGTAAAAAGTCTGCGGTAGCGCAGCGCAATTTAGCGATTCTTAATATTAACCAATATTTTAGCGATATTTACGGTTCTGATCGCGTTGTGGCATTTAAGCCATTACCTGGTGGTTTATTGCAAGCTATGGCAGAGCACCATATTGACGACAGGCAAGCTATAATGATAGGCGATGCAACGTTTGATATTGACGCTGGCAATGCTGCAGGGATTGATACAATTGCAGTTACGTGGGGATCGCATGACCAGGCGATTTTGGAAAAATCTCAGCCTAATTATATCATTAGTGATGCGAAGAAATTAACGGAGATCATTATTCATGAGTGATCAACGTGCTGATAAATTAGGCGAATTATGGGACGTTTATACACGTCAACGACAACTCACTGGGCGAACCCATCGACGTGGTGAACCGCTGGCACAAGGTGATTACCATATGGTTGCTAATGCGCTAGTTTTTAACCAAGACGGGGAATTACTTGTTCAGCAGCGATCGTTCAAAAAAATGGCATTACCAGGTGGCTGGGTTTTGGCGACTGGTGGGTCAGTTTTGCAAGGGGAAACATCATTAGAAGGTATTCAACGAGAGGTTGTCGAAGAATTGGGTGCACAGGCAACGCAATTTGAACGAATTCGGACTAGTTGGGAAAAAGATTGGTTTGATGACTTATATGTCACTAGCATTACTCAGCCATTGGACAGTTTAAAAATTCAAACTTCTGAAGTTGAGCAAGTGACTTGGTTATCAATCAAAGACGCACAAAAAATAAGCAGTGACCCAAATTATTTAGACGACGATATTCTAATAAAAGCACAGCGCATAGCCCTTAATATGATATAATTTATTTTTATTATTTTAAGTATAAATTGTCTGGTGATAAATCACAGGCTCGAGGGAGAAATTATGTCTGATTTTTTTAAATTAGATCGCAATATTCAATTGCGAATTGTGATGATGTTTATCACAATTGCAATCGGTTCTTCAGTGGGCCCAAATATGACAATATATTATGTGGATTATTTTGGTCCTCTTGTAACTGGTATATTATTAGTGGCAGTGCAAGTGGCTGGCTTTTTAGCCGGTCTATATGGTGGTCATTTAGCTGATAATTGGGGCAGAAAACGAGTGATGATTGGTGGCATTACGACCATGACAGTTGGTTATATTCTAGCAGCTGCAATGAATTCACCATTGTACATTAATCCATATCTAACTTTTTTTGGTTTTTTAATGGCGACTTTGGGTATTAGCTTTGCTTCACCAGCAGAAGAAGCAATGATGATTGATGTATCGACATTACAAAATCGTAAATTCATCTATGCCATGATCTATTGGGTCATTAATTTGGCGGTCATGATTGGGGCGGCTTTGGGTGGCTGGTTTTTCAAAACAGCCCGTTTCGAGTTGCTTCTGGGCACAGCATTAGGGGCGCTGTTGAGTTTGGTAATTGTTGTCTTATGGATTACTGAAACTTTTCCCGCCTCAAAGCGTACGGTTCATGGCCAGTCAGTCTGGTCAGTAGTTAAAAGTTATCGAGAAGTTTTTGCCGATAAACGTTATCTTAAGTTTATGATTGCTGCTATCGGAGCGACAGTTATTTTTTCGTCACCTGATTATTATTTAGCAGCGCACCTAGGACAGAGCTTTAATAATACAACTATATTTGGCGTGCAAATTTTCGGTCAACGAATGCTTTCCGTAATTACTGTGACCAACACATTAATGATTGTGTTATTAATGGGAACTATGACTAAGCTTTTTCAAAAGTGGTCAAACATGAAAGCAACTGCCGTAGGAACTGCAATGCAAGGGGCCGGTTTTGCTTTGTCGTTTTTATTGAATGATTTTTGGCCATTATTTTTGGTGGCAATTTTTCTGACATTAGGTGAAATGATTGTGACACCAGCGCAGCAGTCATTGCGCGCGGAAATGATGAATCAGCAAAAAATTGGTACTTATAGTGGTTTTAGTGCCGCAATGCGACCAGTAGGTTTTATTATTTCATCTGCGATTGTAAGTGTTTCCGCGTTTATCGGCAATGTCGGCGCCGCAATTATTTTGTTGATTGCAACGGGCATCAGCATTTGGTTTACGTATTTATCTGTTGTGATGTTGCGTGAAAAAAGAACAGTTTAATTAATAAAATAGTAATCCATGTTTTGAAAGCGATTACTTTTTGCTATAATGTAGTTACACTAAAATTGGAGCTCAGACATGTCAGAAATAAAAATTGTGTCCATTGATATTGATGGCACGCTATTAAACGATGATCGACAAATTACACCTGACGTGAAGTCAGCTATCCAAGCAGCCATGGCACAAGGCGTTAAAATTGTGATTACAACAGGACGTCCTTTACCAGGTGTGCAAGATATTTTAGATCAGTTAGAAATTGCCGGTAGTGAGCAATTTGTCATTACACATAATGGTGGTTTAATGCAAACTGCTGATGGTTCTCGCATTCTCTTTCAAGCAGCACTGCGTTTATCGGAATATCAGCAAATTAATGATTTCATGCGCGAACAAAACACATATATTCAGGCAGAAAGTCAAAATGCTGCTTATACAACCAACCATCTGGTTCACCGATGGGCGAGCTTTGAAAATGCTTTAGTCAAATTACCATTGCACGTCGTTGACGATATCAACGATTTGGCAAAAGTTGAAATCATTAAAGGCATTGCCAACGATGAGTCTGATGCATTAGACCATGTTCAGTCACTGATTCCAACAGTGATTACTGAATCAGTTTCCGTTATTCGATCAACTGCTAATAATTTGGAATTTATTAATAAGAAGGCTTCAAAAGGTAATGCCTTAGCTGCGCTTGCACAGTCCCTTAATATTGATATTGAAGATACAATGGCAATTGGTGATCAAGAAAATGATTTTTCAATGATTGAAGTCGCGGGTCTGGGCGTTGCTATGGGTAATGCTATTAAAAAGATTAAAGACATTGCTGATGTTGAGACAGTTTCCAATAATGAATCCGGCGTTGCAAGAGCACTTGAGAAGTATGTTCTAAAATAGTGCCATCTAAAAATGATTACTGATATAAGCCAAGGAGGCAGAAGATGAAAGTTACATTAAGTGGAAAAGAAGTTGAGTTAGAAGGGGAACCAACAAAAGTTGGTGAGGCAATGCCACACTTCAAGTTGCTGGACCAATCAGGTGAAAAAGTTAAAACGGCTGATTTATTAGGTAAAGTCACGCTTATTTCTGTTGTACCAGATCTAAACACTGATACATGTTCACTGCAAACACGCCATTTTAATCAAACTGTTGATCAATTCGATGGTGTTAATTTCATCACTGTATCAACAAACACAGTTGCTGAACAACGCGATTGGTGTGCTGCAGAAGGTGTGCACAATTTGAGAATGTTGTCAGATGAACAAGAATCATTTGGCTATGCAACAAAGTTATATGTGCCAGATACTGGCTTTGACACACGTGCTGTTTATATTTTGGATGCAACAGGTACTGTGATTTATGCACAAATTGTACCGGAAATTTCTGAAGAGCCTGACTATGATGATGCCCTACAAGCCTTATCAAAAGCTTTAGAAGCATAAATATGGTAATTTTAATCGACGATTGCAGTTTCATCTGTGGTCGTTTTATTCTGGCATAATAAACTGACTTTAAAATTCGGTTAGCTATGTATTTAAGACGTTTTTTTTGATAGAATGGGTGTAGTAGTGATATTTTACCTATAAAAATTTGGAGTTAGACATGCCGGAACCTAAATTGAAACTTTTTTCGTTGAGTTCAAATGAACCACTTGCTCAAAAAATCGCTGATTCAGTGGGCGTGCCATTGAGTGAAATTTCTGTTAAACGCTTTGCTGACGGTGAGGTGCAAATTAACATTGAAGAAAGTATTCGTGGTGATAATGTATTTGTGATTCAGTCCACTTCTGCGCCTGTCAATGATAATTTGATGGAGCTGTTGATTATGATTGATGCCTTGCGTCGAGCTAGCGCTAATCAAATTAATGTTGTATTACCTTATTATGGTTATGCACGTCAAGACCGTAAAGCACGCTCTCGCGAACCAATTACTGCCAAGCTTGTCGCTAATATGCTGGAACGTGCTGGCGCAACGCGTGTGCTGGCACTCGATTTGCATGCTGCCCAAATTCAAGGATTTTTTGATATTCCAATGGATCATTTACAAGGGGCACCCTTATTAGCTGATTATTTGATTGAGTCAGGTATAGCTAACAAGCAAAATTCGGTTGTTGTCTCACCAGATCATGGTGGTATGACACGTGCGCGTAACCTTAACAACATGTTAGGATTAGAATCACCAGTGGCGGTCATTGATAAGCGCAGACCAAAGCCAAATGTTGCTGAAATTGGCAGCATTGTTGGTGATGTCGCAGGTAAAACTGCCATTATGATTGATGATATGATTGATACAGCAGGAACCATTACTCAGGGTGCACAATTAATCATGTCTCATGGGGCTAAAGAGGTTTATGTTGTGGCCTCACACGCTGTATTTTCAGGTCCAGCAGTGGAACGCTTGCAAAATTCAGTGTTCACAAAGGTTATTTTGACAGATTCAATTAATTTACCAGAAGAAAAGAAGTTTGAAAAACTAGAAATTGTTTCTGTTGGTGAGTTAATTGGTGAAGCTATTCGTCGCATCAGTAACAATGAAGCCATTAGTTCTCTTTTCAAAACACGTTTCCATCGCAGAAGTCATTAAGTCTTGTCTCAAGCAATCTTGCCAATCATTTGATGTGATTGGTTTTTTTGTAAGTATGAATTTGCAATCAAAGTGTCGTGGTGTGTCGAAATTGTGAACATCATGATTGCTTTAGAGTAATGAGGTGCTTGTTTATAATGTAGGACATACCGACGATAAACACATTTAGCTGTTGAAAATGTTATAATGTACTTAGAATACACTTATTATGATAGGAGTTCTGCATGAGTAAAGTTTTAGTTGTAGACGATGAAAAGCCAATTTCAGATATTATCAAATTTAATTTAACAAAAGAGGGTTACGATGTTGTGACGGCAGCTGACGGACGTGAAGCGTTGGACATGTACAACGATGAAAATCCTGATCTTGTTTTGCTTGATCAAATGTTGCCAGAAGTCGATGGCATCGAGGTATTGCGTCAAATTCGCTCGAAGTCAGATATCCCAGTTATCATGGTAACGGCTAAAGATAGTGAAATTGATAAAGTGCTAGGGCTTGAAATGGGCGCTGACGATTATGTGACTAAACCTTTTTCTAACCGTGAACTTGTAGCACGTGTGAAAGCTAATTTACGTAGCCGTAAATCAGTTGCTCAAAGTACAGAAGAGTCATTTAATAGTACAGAAGACATTCACTTGGGTGATCTGACTATTCATCCTCAAGCTTATATGGTTTCCAAAAACGGTGCTGACATTGAATTGACTCACCGAGAATTTGAATTGCTTTACTATTTGGCACAACATATTGGCCAGGTTATGACGCGGGAACATTTGCTACAACAGGTATGGGGGTATGACTATTTTGGGGATGTTCGCACCGTTGATGTTACCGTGCGTCGCTTGCGTGAAAAAATAGAAGATAATCCCAGCCATCCTAATTGGTTAGCCACTCGACGGGGTGTTGGCTATTATTTGCGCCCATCAGAAGAGTAAAAAATAAGCGGCTTGACCGCGTACATAACTAGGGAGATCGTAGCTCTTATCTGAGCACAACTGACATGACGGCAATGACTAAATTCTTTCAATCTATTCGCTTTCGTATTGCACTCGTATTCGTGTTGCTAATGATTATCGCACTCGAATTATTGGGTGCGTTTTTCGTACGGCAAATGGAACAGCAAAATTTAGCGACCTTTCAACAGCAAATTACATTGCCAAAATATTTGACGGATCAAATTACAACAGCGCTCCGAGACAAGGATACAGAATCTGGCAATCATCAAATTCAGGATGTTTTGTCTGGATTAAATAATACAAATATACAAGAAGCGCAAGTTATTGACAAAACAGGAACAATCCGTGGGACAATTTCTGTTTCCGGACAGCAGACCATTGGACAAAAAACGACGGACATCAACGCCCAAAAAGCATTGGCTGGTGATCAATCATATTTACAAACACGGACCATTAATGAAGGTGGCGATCGCAAAGAATTGATGACAACACCGCTTGGCGTGACTAACGGTCGCCTTAAAGATGTCCCCGGCGTGATTGTGGTCAAAGCGAGTCTATCGCCAGTCTATAAAAACATTAACAACGTTATGAAGTTGTTTATCATTGCAGGCTTGGTTGCGCTTGTCGCTAGTATTGCGTTAGCTCTCTTTTTGGCGCGAACGCTAACACGACCAATTGAGCAAATTAATGAACAGACGACCAAAATTGCTGATGGTGATTACTCAATGGTTAATCATATTTATGGTTCCGATGAATTGAGTCAATTGGCGATGTCGGTGAACGAACTTTCAATGCGTATCGAAGAGTCAACGGAAACAGTTAACGCAGAACGTAATCGTTTGGATTCGGTTTTGACACACATGGCCGATGGCGTTTTGGCCGCTAATCGACGTGGTGAAGTGACCATCATTAACCAAGCCGCTGCTGATTTTGTTGGTGTTGACCGTGAAGAAGCTTTGGGAAAGAATGTTATTGATTTATTACATCTGAAAAACAAGCGTACTTTGCGGGAAATGCTTGAGAACTTAGATGATTTTCGGGTTGATTTGTCGGATGATAGCAAGGATTTATTAGTACAAGCCTATGTGTCATTAATTAAGCGTCAATCTGGTTTTATTTCCGGATTAGTTGTAGTTTTACACAATATTACAGAACAGCAACGTATAGATTCTGAACGGCGAATGTTTGTCTCGAACGTGTCTCATGAATTGCGCACACCATTAACATCTGTGCGTTCGTATGTGGACGCGCTTGCTGAAGGTGCAATCAATGATCCTGACATGGCGCAGAACTTTTTAGGCGTTGTGCAAGATGAAACGCAACGTATGATTCGTATGATTAATGATTTGCTTGAATTATCAAGACTTGATCAGGGCACGATGGATGTTAAATTAGAAGTCATTAATTTAAATAGCTTGTTTAACTTTGTGCTGAATCGTTTTGATATGATCTTGGAAAACGATGCTAAAAATGATGAATCACCGTCAAAACGATATAATATCTTACGTGAATTTACTAAAGAAGATGTTTGGGTTGAAGTTGACCCAGATAAATTTACGCAAGTACTAGACAATATCATGAATAATGCCGTGAAATACTCGCCAGATGGTGGCACCATTACAGCGCGTCTAATTAAGACTAAGACACGCGCTATTTTGAGTATTTCAGATCAAGGATTAGGTATTCCACGCAAGGATTTGGACAACATTTTTAACAGGTTTTTCCGAGTGGACAAATCTCGTTCGCGCGCTCAAGGCGGTACAGGCTTAGGATTAGCCATTTCTAAGGAAGTTGTTGAGAAATTCAATGGTCGAATTTGGGTTGATTCTGTGGAAAACAAAGGCTCAACGTTCTATATTTCGTTAGCCTATGTGGACGAAGTTCCGGAGGATGATTGGGATGCGGAATAATCGATCTGTTCAAGGAATTACGATGAACGTCATACTTACGGTGGCTATTTTAATTTCGATTATACTGACGGCCTTTGTGTTTATGTCTATTGGGCAACAACAAAATGTGAGCCCATCTGGTCAGCAAGATCAACAATCGGTGACGGCATTTAGACCTACAAACTATATTGTCAACGATAAGGATGGCATCCAGAATATGGTGATGCACGCTGATAATCAGCAAATCAAAACGATGCGCAGCTATTTAACATCTGCTGAGATTAAAAATCCTCATAAGAAAAAAGTTTCAAATACAATGATTATTGCTGCAATTAGTAAAAAACAAGCAGTGGTTTATCGTTATCCGGATGTGGTGCCGATTGATTATTTTAACGCAAGATATAACCAACACATTGCTGCAATTAAAAATTTTAATTTTGATTACTTTGTGTTATCACTTGATAAATCCAATCTAGCCTACTTTATAAATACCCAAACGAAAACAATGGTAACAGTGAGTTTGAGTAAAATTAATACGGCCAGCATGTGGGCCGTAGCTGAAGAGTTGCCTAAATCACTCACAGTCAATTTTAAATTTTTGAACAATCGCGTGCGATTAAATTTTCCAAAAGATATTAAATTACCTGTTTATTCTTATTTAGTGAATCACCGCGATCCAACGACATATGTGTCAGCATTACTGGGTACAACGAATCAACTAACAACGACAACCGACGGCAATAAAGTTATCTATACGAATAAATTTAGCGACCAACAAGTCACCTATGATCCGGATCTTGATACGGTTACCTTTAAAGACAACAAGGCTGATGGCAAATTAGATAAAACTTATGCTGCGAGATTAAATATTGGGTTTTCTCAGATTAATTTGTTGCAGTTTAACTTAACTGATACACGCTTTTATGAAAGCCGTAATGCTGGTAAAAACGTCACCTATCGCACATTTGTTGAAGGAATGCCGGTATATTATCAATCTGAAAGTGGCGCGATTCACATGACATTGGACAATCATGGTAACTTGATTAGCACGTATTCGTTGAATGAACTGGGTGTACCCGTGCCGAACAATCAAAAAGAAGTTACGCTACCTAAGTCATCGGATGTCCTTAATCGTTTACGACAGGCTGGTGTCAAAGAAAGCGATTATTATTTTATAACACCCGGTTATGAGTGGCTGGTCAACAAAGATAGTCATGCGGCAGTTAATATGCGCCCAACTTGGATGATTGAAACAGCTAGTGGTTGGTTGAGTGTGGATGATTATTTGAAAACTCGTGCTAATCAATAAGCAATTCCATTAGGGTAACAATATATTTAAGAAAGGAAGGCTGTTGACTGGTATGTGATGATAGTATCAGTCACAATTTAAAAAATGCAATTTAAAAGATTAAAAATTTTGATGATCATTTTATTTATTTCTTTAGATACCTTTCTTTTCGTGTGGTGGCGAAGTAATCGCCCAGACAGTGTCCAAGTAACCGACGCCAATACCAGTATTATTGCTGAAATGAAGCATCAAAACATCCAGTTGTCCAAGTTTAGCACCAAGATACCGTATGCAAATTATTTAGCTGGCAAGCAATCTGACAAATTAATCTCATTATCGGGCAAAGTGTCCGATTATGATGCTAGTGTCAAAAATCAGAAGCTTTCTGTCAATTTCAAAACACCACAAAGTATTAAGAGTAGCGGCAGTAAAAACGAGACAAGTAAATATATTGGTAATCAGATTGACCCAACGGCCTTAGCATACAGTGCAGGGTATCAATATAATAAGATTCTTTCTTACGAACAAGGTGCCAAACAAGGTATTTACTCGCAAAAAATTGATAAGTTACCTGTTGTTTCACAGCAAGGGTTATTCGTTGTGAATTATGATAAGGATGGGAAAGCCACTGGATTTACACAAACCAAAATATCCCATATCACTGAATTAAGGGATGAACGTGTTACGTTGAGTGAAGAGGACGCGATTGTTAGTTTGTACAGATTTAACGAATTAAATTCTGGTGATAAGTTATCTAAAGGAATGTTATCCTATGATTCCGCCTTGAAAGTGAATGGGTATGATATCTATACACCAGTTTGGCTGTTTGTAGTGACTCACAGTGACGGTGAGAGAGATACGTTGAAAATCAACGCTTTTACTGGGGATAATTTGTCAGAGTAATTTAATTTTAGGTTAATTTCAACTTGATAAAGTAAAACATAACGACATGAAGAGGTGTAATATATGGCACAATCAACATTAACAAAAACAGTGTTAACTGGCGTCATTGCAGGTTTAGTCGGCGGAGGCGTTATTTTATACGCGCAAGAGGGACTTGAAAAAAGTACCACACAAACAGTACGCACAACGGCAACCAAAACGTCGTCGATTTCTAAAAATGCAACTGCTACGACAGCTTATAATAAAGTTTCAGATGCGGTCGTGTCTGTGTTGAATTTTAGTAAATCGGGACAGAATTATGAAGAATCGTCTGAGGGATCTGGTGTCATTTACAAAAAATCAGATCAATCGGCGTTTATTGTGACAAATAATCATGTCATTGACGGTGCAGCTAAAATTCAAGTGATGCTCCACAATGGGAAAAAAGTGACTGCCACTTTGGTTGGTAAAGATGCTATGACTGACTTAGCGGTTCTCAAGATTGCAAGTGACAATGTGACGACAACAGCTGAGTTTGGTGATTCCAGTAAAATAGCGGTTGGAGAAAATGTGTTAGCAATTGGCTCTCCTTTGGGCTCAGAGTATGCCTCTTCAGTTACACAAGGCATTATTTCTGCTAAAAAACGACTCGTTGAAGCGACTTCTGAAAATGGTCAAAATTACGGTGGCTCGACTGTTATTCAAACGGATGCCGCGATTAATCCAGGTAATTCTGGTGGTCCGTTGATTAATTTTGCCGGACAAGTAATTGGCATTAATTCAATGAAATTAGCTACTTCGTCATCAGGTACTAGTGTTGAGGGAGTGGGATTTGCGATTCCTTCAGATCAAGTGGTAGACGTTGTCAATAAATTGGTCAAGGACGGCAAAATTACACGGCCAGCCATAGGCATTGGTTTAGTTAATTTGTCAGAAGTGACTGCTGACGATCAAAAGTCTACACTCAAAATTCCCGATAGTGTCACAGGCGGTGTTGTGGTCATGAGTTTGACGAAAAAAGGACCGGCTGACAATGCTGGTTTGAAAAAGTATGATGTGATTGTAGGCATCGATGGCAAGAAAGTGACGACACAAGCCGATCTGCGTGAAGTCCTATACAAACACAAATTAGGTGATACGATCACATTGACATACTACCACCACAGTAATAAGAAAACTGTTAAAGTTAAATTAACCCAAAAATTAGCAAGCTAACGATTATCGTTAGCTTTTTCTTTACCTTTAGTTGACAACGAGACGATAACGTGTGTTTTCAGAAAATGTTGAAAACTGTGTGTAAATGTTAATAACTTGGGGGAAAACTCCTGAAAAATGTGGAAAAATCAAGTATAATAGTGGATAAGAAAGCCTGTTCTTTAAAAAAAAAGTAAATTATTGGTGATTGACCGATCAAAAACAGACTTATCCACAAAAATAGTGAGTAGATATTGTAATGTTCGTGTAAACTGTATTCTATCGTGTTTATTTCTTATAATCAGTCTTAATTTTAAAATTAACGAACATTGTAGACAATTTATTGCATAATGTTTGGCGAACAAATGTGCTTATCCACATCTGTGGATAACATTGTGAATAACTGTGGAAAAGTAGTGTTTTAGAGACAGAAATTCAGTTAATTAAATGCAAAATGAGTTTATAAAGTTATCCACTTATTATCAGAAAAAGTTGAAAACTGTGGATAACTATTACAAGCGAACAGAAGAAACGTTGATATAAAGGCATTTATTTAAAAACAAATAAAATTTGTTCGTGTGGATAACGTAATTAGAATTGCAGTTACAAGAATCTAAAAATAATTAAGAAAGGTTAAATAAGTAATAGACATTGAATATTAAAATTATCACAGTAGGCAAGTTAAAAGAGCAATATTTAAAATATGGCATTGCAGAATACACCAAGCGGTTATCCCGGTTTGCTAAAGTTCATTTAATTGAAGTGCCTGATGAAAGGACACCAGAAAAGGCTAGTGAAGCCGAGAATACACAAATTATGGCTAAAGAAGGTCAGCGTATTCAGGAAAAAATTGGTGCACGTGATTATGTTATTGTTTTAGCCATTGAGGGTAAGCAACTACCTTCAGAAGTTTTTGCTGAAAAAATGAATCAAATTACGGTGGATGGTTATTCAGATGTGACATTTATAATTGGTGGTTCATTAGGACTGTCACCAGAAGTGAAACATCGCGCTAATTTTAAGATGAGTTTTGGGTTGTTAACCCTGCCACACCAACTAATGCGACTAGTACTAATTGAGCAAATATATCGTGCTTTTATGATTCAACAAGGGTCTCCTTATCACAAATAAGAATTGGTACAAAAAAAATCCACCCCAGTGGGTGGATTTTTTATAATGCTTAAATGGCTTCACTCTCATGTGTGGCGGACTGTGATAGTGGCAGACTAATTTCAAAATCTTCTGGTACAAGCATACCAACATCTTTTACGATAGTATCACCTGACAAGTAGCCACCTACGCGTTTTGTTAGTCCTACTTTTTTAAAACCAAAAGTCACGGTTGTATGGGCTTTTAATGCAGCCCCTCTTACTTCGCCAGTAGTTGCGTCAATGCCTGTGGGCATGTCAACAGCAATAACTGGCTTTTCAATATGATTGGCTGCCTTAATCATTTTCTGCAGTCCTTCTGGTAAATCATTATTTAGGCCGACGCCAAAAATAGCATCAATAATTAATGTTGCTTCGTTGAAGTCACTTTTTTCAGAGCGAACAACACCATAGGCCTCAATAATAGACAACTGCCGTTTGACACTATCTTTAGCCCGATTAACGTTGCCTACAAATTGTAGCGAAACGTTAATGCCTTGTGCATAGAGCAGACGGGCAATGGCGACACCGTCCGCGCCATTATTGCCTAAACCAGCTAATACAAGAACATGGTTGAGATCAAAATTGCCGGCACCGATGACATCAACTACCGCCATTGCAGCGCGCTCAATTAAAACATCTTGTGGCATGCCAATGACATCAATTGTGTATTGATCAATTTGTTGCATTTCGTTTGCAGTTACAAGTTGTGTCATAATTTCCATCATTTCTTCATAGTTGTTAAATCTATTATACGAGGAATTGAGTTGCTAATCAAACTAGTAACGCTTTTATTCGGTCCCAAATACTGGTAGGGGTTGTTGCTTTTTTATTTTGCTGCTTGTTTGCGGCCTTGCTTAATTTATTGACTAATGTCACCCCGGTTTGGTAATCACTATTGCCCGTTGTATAAATTGTTAAAATGTATTTATCATCAATAATACCGCTAGAGTTGACAATCCAAGTGCCATTATTAGCGTTGTAATCTGTCATCCAACCATTTTTTAACGCAACATCTTTAGCCCCTGTACTAACGCCCCAGTCTTGCGTTTCTGAGATATGACTCATCAGTGACAAAATATAAGCTTTTGAGGTTGTATTTAACAGTGACTTTGTGTTGTATAGCTGATCTAGTATTTTGTTTTGTTGACTGGCAGTAGCCATTGTTTCGCCAAAATAAGTGGCTTGTGTAATCTTAACACCAATACTCTGCCAAAAATTGTTTAGACCATCATCACCGCCGATTTCTGTCCACAATACAGTTGCTGCATCATTGTCAGAATTGATAATCATTTGTGTTGCGTTTTCTTTTTCATCGGCCGTTAAGAGTTCGCCCGCATTTTGTTTTTGAATCATGAGTGCTTCCAAAATCGAAACTTTGATAGTAGAGGCCATCATGATTTTTTTAGTTTGGCTATTGCGATAGGTATAGGTCTTACCGGTCGATAAATCACGAATACTAGCAATAACAGTTGCGTCAGTGTCAGTTTTTTTTATGATTTTTTTCCAACTAGTGGTTGGATTTTGAATGCTACTTGCGTTTGCTGAGGTTACTATGAAAGAACTGGCTAGAAAGATAATCAGTATTTTACGCATAAAATAATCCTTAATATCGAACTATTTTAACTATAACATAAGTCAAAAATATTATATGTAAGGTAGATTGTAAAATTAAACCGAACACTTGAATAAAAAAGCCGCAGCGCCTTTAATGGTAATTGTCTAAAACAACCA
>NZ_BMBS01000011.1 GCF_014634805.1 Leuconostoc falkenbergense | reverse complement strand
AACACTCAACTGGCAATCACCACGAAAGGTTTTTCAGCAGTTTGCAGTGTTCGGTTAATTCTTGCAATCTACCATATGCAATTGTGAATGATTTAGCACCCACTCATTATCCTTGGTCTGTTGATGAGGTCTTTTCAGTTATTGAAAATTATCAGCAAGCTGATAATATCAAATCTAACTACCATCTGGCTTGTAATCGAGCAGAGACGATAGCATCTGACTATCTGACATATTTTGATGACGATTATCCACCACAATTAAAAGAAATCTATGAGCCGCCATTAATACTGTTTTACGTCGGGAATTTAGCAGCGTTAAGGTTACCTAATGTTGCTGTCGTGGGTACGAGAACGGCGACACCATACGGTTTAGCGGTAATGAGACATCTATTACCCGAAGTAGTCAAATCAGGTATTGCAGTGGTTTCTGGTTTGGCAAAAGGCATTGACGTGATGGCACATCAAATCACTTTTGCCAATTCAGGTTTACCAATTGCAGTTATTGGTACAGGCATTGATATGACATATCCGGCACAAAATCAGGCACTGCAACAGCAAATAGGGCAACAAGGACTGGTATTGAGTGAATACCCACCTGAGACTGGTCCACAGCGATCACATTTTCCAGCGAGAAATCGTATTATTGCAGGGTTATCATCAGCAACACTTGTCATTGAGGCGCAACAAAAATCAGGTAGTTTGATTACTGCAAACCTGGCCCTCCAAAATAATCGAGAAGTGATGGTTGTGCCAGGCTCAATTTTTTCTGAAAATTCTTTAGGTGCAAATGAACTATTAAGATTTGGTGCAAAAATGGTAACAAAATCAACTGATATCATGGAAAGCATACAATTATTTGACACAATTTGATACACTATATACTATAGAAAACAAATTGTGAGGCATATCTCATTGGCAGATACAAAAACAAAGACAACACCAAAGAAAAAAACAACAAAACGAAAAACATCAAAAGTTAAAAAAAATTTAGTTATTGTGGAAAGCCCATCAAAGGCTAAGACAATTGAAAAGTATTTGGGCAGCACCTACAAAGTTGTTGCCAGTTTAGGGCATATTCGGGATTTGCCAAAATCAACTTTAGGTGTTGATGTTGAACATGACTATGATCCTAAATATATTAACATTCGTGGTAAGGGTGATATTATTAAAGGTTTGCGCAAAGAGGCCAAGGCTGCGAAAGCTGTTTATCTGGCTTCCGATCCGGATCGTGAAGGTGAAGCTATTGCGTGGCATTTGCAACATATTTTAGACCTTGATCCAGAAAAGCCTAACAGAGTTGTCTTTAACGAAATTACGAAAGATACCATTAAGAACGCTTTTAAGACACCACGTACAATTAACCAAGATTTGGTGGATGCGCAACAAGCACGCCGCATCTTAGATCGATTAGTTGGCTATTCAATTTCACCAATTCTCTGGAAAACTGTGAAACGCGGACTGTCGGCTGGACGTGTGCAATCAGTTGCTTTGGGTTTGATTATTGCACGTGAACGTGAGATTCAAGCCTTTGAGCCAGAAGAATATTGGACTTTGGATTCCGAGTTTAAAAAAGCGCGGAGTAAGTTTAAGTCAGTTTTCTATGGATTCGATGGTAAAAAGCAACCATTACCAGATAACGACAGTGTTCAGTCAGTTTTGAAACGAATTGATAAAAATGGTGATTTTGATATTGTTAAAGTTGACGCAAAGGAACGGAAACGTCAACCACAACCGCCATTTACAACATCAACAATGCAACAAACGGCCAACACACAGCTTAATTTTAGAACACGCAAGACAATGATGGCTGCTCAACAGTTGTATGAAGGTATTAATTTAGGGCGCGGATTGGGCCAAGTCGGTTTAATTACCTATATGCGTACCGATTCAACCCGAATTTCTTCTGTTGCTAAAAATGCCACGGCGCAATTTATTCATGACACATGGGGCGAGGAATACTCTCAACATAAACCAATTCAAGGTAAATTACCTGAAGGTGCACAAGATGCCCATGAAGCCATTAGACCTTCTGATGTTACGCGAACGCCAGAATCGATTAAGGACAAACTCACACCTGATCAATTTAAGTTATATTCATTGATTTGGTCACGCTTTGTAGCCAGTCAAATGACGCCTGAAATTTTAGATACAATGGCGGTCACGATTGAACAAAATGGTGTGATATTTAGAGCTAATGGTTCTAAGACAAAGTTTCAGGGCTTTACGAAAGCTTATCCAGCTGCCAAAGTTAAAGACAATGCTTTGCCTGACTTAAATGCAGGAGATAAAGTTAAATTAGCGAAAACTGATCCGCAACAGCATTTCACATTGCCACCAGCAAGGTATACAGAAGCCGCCTTAATTAAAGCATTGGAAGAAAATGGTGTTGGACGCCCTTCAACTTATGCACCAACATTAGATACAATACAGCGAAGAAACTACGTGCGTATTGATGCCCGGAAATTTGTACCGACTGAACTAGGAGAAATTGTGCAGACTATCGTTGAGGAAAGTTTCCCAGACGTCACTAATACCAAATTCACGGCTGCTGTTGAACATGAGCTAGATGAGGTAGAAACAGGTGATAAACAATGGGTTCCGGTGATTGATTCGTTCTTTAAGCCTTTCCAAAAAGAGGTTGAGACAGCTGAAAAATCTCTTGAAAAAGTTATTATGCACGATGAATTAGCAGGTATGGATTGTGAAATTTGTGGTGCACCGATGGTTATTAAAATGGGAAGGTATGGTAAATTTTACGCATGTTCTCGTTTTCCCGATTGCCGAAATACCAAAACAATTGTGCAGGAAATCGGCTTGACATGCCCAAAGTGTCATAAGGGGCAAGTCGTTTCTCGTAAGACAAAGCGAGGCCGGACATTCTATGGTTGCTCTCGTTACCCTGATTGTGATTTTGTAACATGGGATAAACCAACAGAAAAAACATTAGCTGATGGTACGACTCCTAAAGAATCGACCGATAAAGCAAATAAATCAACGGCAAAGCAAAAAGCGACCGAATAATTTTTTGGAATACGTGGATTATTTCAAAAATTGGTCGCTTTTTATTTGAATTTAAATATTGATTTTTTGGGGCGCAAGTAGGAAAAGCCTTCGCCTAATTGTTCTTGTGTGTCAAATACGGAAACAAATGCTTTTGGATCAATTTGATTAATGATGTGCCTGACCATGTTGACTTCCGAAGGATCGACGACAGCATAAACGACGCGCTGATCAATGTGTGAGTAGCCACCTTCTGCTTTTAACAGACTGGTGCCGCGATCGAGTTCTGACATAATCGCATGGGATATTTCTTCAGGATACTGTGTAAAAATCATAAATGATCTTGCTGAGTATGCAGCACCTTGCTGTGTAAAATTAACAACTTGTGCAAATACAAATGACGCTATCAAAGTATACATCATGTGTACAATGTCGATATAAATTAAAGAAATAATCAGAACAACTGCATCAAGCGCAAACATTGTTCGACCAATTTGGATGCCTAGTTTTTGTTCTGTAATTTTTGCAACGATGTCTGTACCACCTGATGTACCACCAAATCGAAAGACAATGCCTAAACCTAAACCAGAAATAAATCCTGCCAGCAAACCTGCGATTAGCATGTCGTGATCAAGTGCGGGTGGTGTCGGGACAACTTGCCATAACCACAACCAAAATGAAAGCGATGAAATACCCCAAATTGTATAAATTAAAGATCGTCTACCGAGTACGCGATAGCCAATAAAAACAAGCGGAATATTCAATAATAGTGTGGTATAAGCTGGGTTCCAACCAAAAAGCGCGCGTAAAATCAACGTGATACCAGAAACGCCACCTTCTGCCAGTTGATTTGGAATATTAATGTTGATTAAACCCCAACCATAAAGGGCTGTTCCCAATGCAATCATACCAATATCACGCACAGAAATGCGTTCTAAATTTGTTACATTCATCGTAAAACCTCGCTAATGTGTTCAATTTCCATGATAACATATTGGCTAGTAAAAACATTGTTATGTTTGGTATAATAGGACTAATAAGAGGTAAATATGGCAGATTATAATTATTATCAAAGACCAAGATTTTATAAAAAAAAGCATCCGATTCGCAATTTTTTTATTGTGTTGGCTTTACTAATTGTTGTTGCGTTAGGCGTTTTTGTTTATATCGGTTATTCTGATTCTCAAAAAACAACTACACCTATTCAACAAAAAGTGTCAAAGAGTAGCACAGTTGACGAAAAAATTGACTCTAATAGTAGTTCTTCAGATGATTCAAGTAGTAGCAGTGAGACATCAAGCGAATCGTCATCATCATCTTCAAGTGCTTCGTCGAGCAGTCAAGATACTGCTGCAGAAATTAAAGAATCGGCTAAATTGAAAGGAAAAACGCTAGCCGAAGCAAAAAAATGGGCGATTGCCCATAATCGTTATTATTCATGGGTTGGCAGTGATAGTGATATTGTTACTAAAGTGACTGATGACGGTCATAATATTAGCTTTGTAGCGTCGAGCAATTAATGATGGTTAACAAGGTTTTGACGATTGCTGGTTCTGATTCTCTATCTGGCGGAGGCATTCAAGCTGATTTAGCGACTTTTGAAGAGTATGGCGTGGTAGGATTGAGTGTCATTACAAGCATTGTTACTGTACAAGCTGATAGTTTTCAAATTTTTCCAATTGACATTAATGTGATAAAAGCTCAGTTGGCTTCTGTTATGTCATTGAATCAAATTGTTGCGATTAAGGTTGGTCTTTTACCAACAGTAGACATTATCAATGTGGTCGCCGATTGTTTAGAGACAATTAGTATTCCTATCATCATTGATCCAGTGATGATTTTTAAAGAAAGCGCTTTAAAATCCGGTAAAAGTGAATT
This sequence comes from Leuconostoc falkenbergense, assembly GCF_014634805.1. Classification (GTDB taxonomy): domain Bacteria; phylum Bacillota; class Bacilli; order Lactobacillales; family Lactobacillaceae; genus Leuconostoc; species Leuconostoc falkenbergense. Next base: position 45,917 of record NZ_BMBS01000011.1, on the reverse strand, counting down.
AGCTCAGGCAATTCATAATCGATTATTACCATTAGCAACAGTTGTGACGCCTAATTTAAATGAAGCACAGTTACTTACCAATAGTGTCATTCACAATGTAGATGATATGAAGCAGGCCGCACGACTTTTAGCTAATGAAGGCGCTAAAAATGTTGTTATAAAGGGTGGTGCGAGATTGTCTGGTGATTTGGCGGTTGACGTTTTATTTGACGGTGAGAAATTTACAATTTTCCAGAACGAGAAAATTAAAACACCAGTGCCCTATAACAATGGTGCCGGATGTACTTTTTCGGCTAGTATTGCTGCTAATTTGGTAGAAAATGATATGCGAGATACGGTACAAGATGCCAAAGAATTTGTGTTGGCGGCTATCAAAAACGGTGTTGTGCTGAACGATAAGTTCAATGTTGGCAATGTTTGGCAAGCAGCGCGGCGTTTGGGATAAAGTAGAACTAAGCGACAGGCGAGTGTCTGTTGCTTTTTAATCTAGTTGTTAAGGAAGTAACATGAAAAAGAGTGACAATCAGTTTTTTAAATTTGAGCGTGAGGTGACTTCGCAGGATTATCAAGTATTAAACCAAATGCTTGATTATTTTCGGGTTAGCGCTTTTTTTGAAAATAATACAGCAACACAAATCTTTTACGCTTTTGGATTAAAAAATTCATGGCAAACGTTGCCTCAGAAGGTTAACACGATGGTGTTTGGCGCCAACGCTTTTGATGGTCAGCATTCAAAGGAAGAACTAATGAACGGCTTTTGGTTTGAACCTGAGATTGTTGTCTCGATTGCCAATGGGCGGTTACAATCTAACACATTAGAGTTAGATAGCATTCTAGCAAATCACCAACAAACCCACGATATTAAAAGGGTGCAAATAAAAAAAATTATCTCTGAAACAGACTGGATTCAACGCGTAGATGATTTAATAAAAAATCTCAATGATGTTAAATCGCCGATAGACAAAGTCGTGTTTGGTCGGCAGGAGATGATTGAATTGTCCGAACAAAATCGTGCTTCATGTTTGTTACAAGCATTAAGAATGCAACACAATGTTTATCATGTCATTTTGAAACGAGAAAATGAAATTTTTGTTTCTGCGACACCTGAGCGTCTCGTATTTGTCTCTCAGGGCGAAATTCAAACAGCAGCTGTTGCCGGCACCACACCACGAGATCGTGATCCACATCATGATCGCGAATTAGGCAATAGCCTATTACATAGTTTAAAAAATCAGCGTGAACATCAGTTTGTTGTTGATAGTATCAAAATGAAATTAGAAGCGATAACAACGCAGTTAAATGTACCATCTAATCCAATACTGTTACAAAATAAACAGGTTCAGCATCTTTACACGCCGATTAGTGGCACATTGTCTGCAAATATGTCTGTCAAAGACCTAGTCGATAATTTACATCCAACGCCAGCTTTAGGTGGTGTACCACAAAAAGAAGCTTTACAATACATTGCGCAGCATGAGCAACAACCTCGTGGCTTATTTGCAGGACCAATTGGTTATGTCACAGCCGATAATACGGGTGAGTTAGTAGTGGGTATTCGTTCGATGTATTGTGAACAGACCCGTGCACGTTTATTTGCTGGCGCCGGTATTGTTGCCGGTTCAGAAGCACAACAAGAATATGACGAAACGGCGTTGAAATTTGAGCCAATGCTACAATTGTTAGGAGAATTAACGCATGATTGATGCTTTAACGTACAATACCAAACACTTAATTGGCGCTTTAGTAGCTGGAGGTGTTAAATATTTTGTCCTTTCTCCGGGGTCACGTAGTACGCCAGTTGCATTATTAATTGCTGAGTATGTCAAGTATCATCCAAATGTGAAACTCTATGTTGATGTTGATGAACGATCAGCAGGCTTTTTTGCGCTAGGAATTGCTAAAACGACATTATCACCCGTGGTTCTACTAGGTACTTCAGGGACTGCTATTACAGAATATACACCGGCAGTAGCAGAGGCATCAGTGTCAGAAGTACCACTGATTATTTTGTCAACTGACCGGCCACAGGAATTACAATATAATGGTGCGCCACAAACATTACCACAGCAAAATATATTTGGAAAATTAACGAAAGCAGATCTCGCTTTTAATTTGCAGGAGACACACCAAGACATAACTGAATATATTGATTTTGCAACACAAAAGTTTGTTCATTTGGCGAATACGGCACCTTGTGGGCCAGTGCAATTTAATTTACCGTTACGCAAACCTTTGATGCCAACATTAGGAAATCAGGATAACGTGTTAGTTAAGCAATTATCCTTTTCAAAACCATCTCAGATTAGAATTGACATACCACCAATCACAGCAAAGCGTGTGTTAATTCTGGCCGGCCCAAATGTTGCAGAATCATATAGCGATGATTTATTGGCATTTTCGCAACGCTACCATGTGCCAGTGATTGCGGATATTTTAAGTCGTGTCCGTACCCCAGAAACGATTCATGGTATTGATTATTTGTTGAAATTTGCTCAAGTGACCGACGAGTTAAAACCAGATTTAGTCATTAGATTTGGTAAAACGCCAGTTTCTGCGAAAGTTTTGCAATGGCTAAAGCATGCCAATATTGAGACTTGGCATGTTGATTTAAATGCTGGAACTGATCATTCACGACATGTTTCTCGTGCAATTTTAATGCCACCACGTGATTTTTTGAGGCAAGCAAAAGTGGTGCTTAGTGAAGAACAACAAGCGTTCGAAACAAACTGGCAATTAATCAACCAAAAGGATAAACAATTAGTACATGAAATGGCGATTGTGTCAGTATTAAATCGTGCTGTATCGCCAAAAACACCGATTTTTGTTGCTAATAGTATGCCCATTCGCGATATGGATAATTTTTTTACGGGTTTTAATACACAAACAATCTATGCTAATCGTGGGGCAAATGGTATTGATGGTGTTATTTCAACAGCTTTGGGGATGAGCGTCACGACAAAAAAACGTAGTCTATTATTGACGGGAGATTTGACACTTTTTCATGATATGAACGGTTTAATGATGGCCCGCAATTATCAGCTACCGCTGGATATTATCGTCATTGATAATAATGGTGGCGGTATTTTTTCATTTTTGCCACAAGCCGAAGCAACAGAATACTTTGAAACACTTTTTGGGACACCGTTAGAATTGGACATCAGTAAAATTGCATCCTTGTATCAGCTGTCATACGTATTACTAAAGCAACCGGAAGATCTGCAAAAGGTGCTTAACCAACCAACAGACGGCACGAGAATAATTGTTTATCCTAGTAATCGCACTCAAAATGTGCGTGATCATCAAAAGTATATTGGAGAAAGCCTATGATGATCAACAACTATCCCTATCAGATTTTTCTAACTAAAAATGATGCACGTCCATGTCAATGGTTACTGTTGCACGGCTTTATGGGATCACATCATGACTTTGATGATATCAAATCGGATTTGCCCGGTGAAGTTTTGACAGTTGATTTACTTGGTTTTGGTAGTCGGGTACCAGATGTCGTCGATGTGAGTCGTTTTAAGATGGCTAATCAAATTGATGATTTAAGATCAATTTTGGTTTCACTTCATTGGCAAAATGTTAATTTGCTAGGCTATTCAATGGGTGGTCGTTTGGCGTTGGGATTTGCTTTAATGTATCCCGATTTGGTAAAAAATCTTTATTTAGAAAGCACCACAGCGGGACTCAAAACTGTATCAGAAAGGCAAGCAAGAATAACTGCTGACGAGATTAAGGCGCAAGCTATTTTAGAGAATTTTCCAAAGTTTGTGGATAATTGGGCTCAACTCCCATTATTTGAAACGCAACAATTGTTATCATCATCAAAAAAAGACCATATTCGGCAACAACGCTTGTCACAAAACCCAACAAATGTCGCTAATTCATTACGAAAAATGGGAACAGGGGCACAGCCTGATTTTTGGTCGAAGCTGTCGGATTTAGAAATACCAACGCAAGTGATTGTTGGCGAATTAGATAATAAATTTAATGCTATCGCCAATCAAATGGTCCAATTAATTCCCCACGTTCAAAAAACAGTCATTCCTAATTCCGGACATAACACGCATGTTGAGCAACCAAAGTTATTTGTTGAGGCATTAAATGTATCAAATTAAAAGTGTGACACTCACGCCGGTTATTTTGATCTTAAAACAGTCATTTAAAACGGCCCATACAGAAACAAAACGGCGACCATTAACGATTGTACAAGTGACATTATTTGATCATCTGACGCAACAAGAGGTTATGGGATACGGCGAAATACAATCGTTTGATGATTTCACTTATGCGCCAGAAAATCAAATCATGAGCTTGTCAATTGTCCAAAATATTTTATTGCCCCAGCTGCAGGACTATCAGTTTAAATCGCCCGAGGAGTTTGCTGGTCGTTTAAATAAGCTAACAGCGTACGGGTCATTTGCTAAATCAGGACTTGAAATGGCAATCTGGGATGCTGTTGGTCATTTGAAAAAGAAATCTTTGCAAAGGCTCATTGGTGGCACAGAAAGAAAAGTACCAGTTAGTGTCGCAATTGGATTGGCAGATGATTTTAAGGCTATGATGAAAGCGCAGTATCAACGTCATAAGTTGAAAATTGATGGCGCTACGAATGATTGGCAAAAGTTGATTGATTTATTGCTTGATTATCCCAATCAACATTTTTCTATTGATGCCAATTGTAGCTTTCGTGATGAAGACTTTTCCTTTTTAGCCGCGTTGCCTGATAATGTTGATTTTATTGAGCAGCCTTATAGCGCTAACGATTTTGTTAAACATGCGCAACTACAAGCCCGTATTCAACAACACTTGAGTCTAGATGAATCCGTCAATAATATAGATGATATCGCCACAATGCTTGACTTACACGCCGCTGACGCGCTAACTGTCAAGCAGGGCAAAATAGGGGGCATTTCAAATGCTATTATGGCGATCAAAATGGTTGATAAGCCTTGGATTGGCGGTATGTTAACGAGTGGGTTAGGACGAAGTGTTGATTTGGCGCTAGCAAGTTTGCCAAATATTGCTTTTCCAAGCGATATATCCGACAGTAGTCGCTATTTTGAACGGGACATCATTAAAGAAAAGTTAGTTGTTGATCGTGGTTATATCACAGTGCCAACAGGATTTGGCATTGGTGTGACAATGGATTTTGATGCCATTGCTGATATGCAGTCTGCCAACACAATTAACATACAATATTAGAAGGAACTCCTATGACAGAAAATTATGCAGAAAAAATGTTGGATGCCTTATCCAGTGGGCAGCTAGACACGGCGCAAAAGTTATTTGCACAATCACTGCGGCATGATAGTGATGAAATGATTTATAGTTTGGCCGAAGAATTATACGCGTTAGGATTTTTGAATCAGTCGCGCAGAGCATACAAAAAATTATTAGATAAATTTCCTGATGAGGATGACATTCGCACTGCTTTGGCTGACATCGCCATTGAAGATGGTCAAATTGATGAAGCCCAAGACTACTTAGCACAAATCAGACCCTCATCATCGTCTTATTTACAAGCGCTTCTTGTGAAAGCTGATATTTACCAAACTGAGGGATTGAATGAATCGGCTGAGTTAAGCCTGTTACAGGCAGAAAAAATCGCACCAGATGAAATAATTATCCAATTTGCATTAGCCGAATTTTATTTTGCTAATCAGAGTTATCATCAAGCCATTCCACGCTATCGATCGTTGTTACTGAAAGGTGAACGTGAAATTAGTCGCGTTGATCTGGTTGCTCGGATTGGGGTCGCGTATGCACAAATCGGAAATTATGAAAACGCAGTTGGTTATTTGGAACAAATTAAACCGGAACAAATGACATTAGATACACAGTTTCAATTAGGCGTATTGTATCAAGAAAATGGTCGTGAAAACGAGGCAATTAAGCTGTTTAACAATATCTTGGAAGCTGATCCTAAATATACCTCTATATACCCATTATTGGGACAAGCGTATGAACATCAGCAAGATTTCGATAATGCATATCGTACGTATCAAGCTGGTATAGCCCAAGATGAAACGAATACACTTTTGTACCGTTTGGCTGGATTGGCGGCCGACAAGCAAGGTGATCTAGCGGCCGCACAATCCTATTATCAAAAAGCACTAGCATTAGATGAAAATGATGTGATGACTATTATTGCGTATTCTGAGTTACTCTTGTCGCAACATTTGTATGAAGATGATGTGAAATTAATTGAAAAATATATTGCTGAGGATGTTGTTTACCCACAGTTTTATTGGGATTTGGCACGAGCTTATCAAGCTTTAGGTCAAGATGACAAGGCTAACAAATACTGGCAACAAGCGTCACCGCTTTATAATGATAACGTAGCGTTTTTACACGATTTGGTTGACTGGTATCATGAACAGGGGATGCGTGAACAAGAATTAGCCACAATGAAACAATATTTAAAGATTGCACCTGACGATGATGATATGCAAATGCGCCTTGAAAGTATCGAATATTAAACCCACAGTTGTCTTTTATTTGATAAAATAAGATGATATGAAAATTGAAAAATTACCACAAGAATTTGTACAAGCGCAACCTATTTTAGCTACCTTGGAGCAAGCTGGCTATGAGGCTTATTTTGTTGGTGGTTCTGTTAGAGATACACTTTTGGGTGCGCCAATACATGATGTTGATATTGCCAGTAGTGCTTTTCCCGAAGAAGTTAAAGCATTGTTCAACCGGACAGTTGATACAGGTATTCAGCACGGCACTGTGATGGTGCTTGACCACGGTGAAGGCTATGAGATTACGACATTTCGAACGGAATCAACTTATACTGATTTCAGGCGACCCGATAGTGTGACGTTCGTGCGTAGTTTATCAGAAGATTTGAAGCGTCGTGATTTTACGATTAATGCTCTGGCAATGCGTCATGATGGTGAAGTTGTCGATCTATTTGATGGGTTATCTGATATGACAAACGGTATTATTCGTGCTGTTGGTGATGCAGAAACACGTTTTACTGAAGATGCGTTAAGAATGATGAGGGCGCTAAGATTTAGCGCCCAGCTAGGTTTTCGTATAGCAGATGATACACGTCAAGCGTTACGCGATTTGGCACCTAATTTAACTAGAATAGCCGTAGAGCGTATACGGGTAGAATTTGAAAAAATGTTAATGGGCGGCAATGCCGCTGAGAGCTTAAAATTGGCTTTAGATGATGGTGTTATCAACTACCTGCCAGGTGAGCCATTGAAAATTTGGGATAACATCATTCAACATTTGGCAACACATCAACCTGCTGATACTTTCGCAGTTTGGTCGCTGGTATTGGCCGAAACAGATTTGACTTCATCTCAAATCAATCGTTTTTTAAGGAATTGGAAATTAAGTCGAGAGACAATAACGACGGTGATGACTGTCGTGCCATTGGTTCGCCAAATTGATAAAGTTTCTACTTTTGATTTGTACCAGGCACTACCTTATCAAAAAACGTTATTCGAGCTTTTAACATTGCTGGATATTTCAAACGCGACAATTGAGCAGATAAGGCATATAATAGATATGTTACCGATTACAAATTCGTCAGAATTAGCTATTCAAGGCGGCGATTTAATTCGTGAAGGTGTTATGATGCCCGGGCCTAAATTAGGTCAATGTCTGAAAAAAATTGAGTACGCAGTGGTCAATGGTGAGCTGGAAAACACCCGTGAATCCCTTATACAGTATGCGAAGGAGCAGGTAAATGACGACAATTAAAATGGTATGGGCGCAGGATAAAAAGAACGCCATTGGTAAAAATGGTAGCATTCCATGGCACATGCCCGATGATTTAAAACTCTTTCGTGACGAGACCATGAATACACTAATGATCATGGGCCGCCCAACTTGGTTGAGTATTGGACGACCACTGCCTAACAGAACAAGTGTTGTGATGACTACGGACTTAAATTGGCAGACAAACTATCCTGAAGTAAAAGTTGTGCATTCACTTGATGATGCATTGGCGCTTATTAAAAACGAATCGCGTGACATATCAATTGCTGGTGGCTCGGTTATTTACAAAGCGTTTATGCCATACGCAACTGATCTCGTTGTCACTAAGATTGACGGTATAATTGATGGTGACACATTTGTTGCGCCAATTGATTTGTCACAATTTAAGCTGACCTCTAGTGAGGCACATCCCAAAGATAACAATCATGATTACGCGTATGTGGTTGAACGATACAAGCGTAAGTAAGGAAAAAACATGTCAAATATTAAAATAGTAACCGATTCAGCTGTTGCATTGACACCTGAAGAAATAGCATTTTATGATATCAAAATTGTACCGCTTTCTGTCCAAATTGACGGCACCGTTTATGAGGATGGCGTGACGATACAACGTGATGAATTTTTAGAAAAAATGGCCGTTAGTAAGAGTTTACCTCAGACATCACAGCCATCAATTGGGGCGTTTCAGCTTGCCTATGATGAGATTCACCAAAAACATCCTGATTCAGAAATTTTGAGTATACACATGTCTTCAGGATTATCGGGGACAGTTCGTGCCGCTGAACAGGCAGCGGCTTTAACAAGTGCAAAAATTACAACATTTGATACACTGGCAGCTGATCGTGCACAAGCATTTGTTGTCTTGCAAGCTGCTGAGATGGCGAAACAGGGGGCAACAATGGCAGAAATTATGCCAGCGATTGAACAGGCTCGTGATGAATCCAATATCTATTTGAGCTTCACTTCCTTAACAAATATGGTTGCCGGTGGTCGCTTGAGCAAAACACAGGGCATTATTGGTAATCTGTTAAATATTAAGGTGGGTGCGGGTGTGACACATACCGATGGCACTGTCGATGTTTTATTGAAGGGGCGAGGTATGAAAACTATTGCTAAATTCAATAACAACGTGATTGCAAAAATGCAAGAATACAAAGAAATGGTTGCGATTGGTATTTCACATGCTGGTATTCCGGAGGAAGCCACGCAATTAGCCGAAAGGTTAAAAGCAATCTGGCCAGACTTGGAAATTCCAGTTTTGAACACGACGCCGATTATATCCACCCATACAGGTGCGGGAGCACTGGCAATTTTGTATCGTGCCCGTTGATGAATAATTATCTTAAAAGCGAGTCTAGCTCGCTTTTTTTGTAACTAACGCTTTTTTAGGCTATAATAATTACCAGTAAAGTTTCAGGAGAATTACGAATGCGAAAGGTACTAATCAGCTTCATTGCCATCGTGATTGTTGGTGCTGGCGTACTTTTTGGTATTAAAAACTGGCAACATCATTCACTCAATCAATCATTGTCAAAAACTGAAAAAGTGTCACATGTCAATTTGGTAGCATTAGGTGACTCGCTAACCGAGGGCGTTGGTGATACACAAAAATTGCAAGGCTATTCTGGTAGAATTGCTAAAGAGATTCGTGAAAAATATGATATTTCTGTAACCATGAAAAATTTTGGCAAAGCAGGTGACCGCTCAGACCAAATTAAAAAAAGATTAGTGGCACAATCAAGTTTTCAACACAGTGTTAAAAACGCTGATGTATTAGTCATGACAGTTGGCGGTAATGATTTACAGCAATTGTTACTCAAAAATATGACGGCTTCTTCTCCAAAAGCATTGTCTGAAGCAGTTGTTAAAGGAAAAGTGAACTATCAAATCAGGTTAGCAAAATTGCTAAAAACGGTTCGTGGTTATAACAAACAAGCGCCAATCTTTATTTTTGGTAACTATAATCTGCTCTATGTTCACTTTGCTAATCGTGAAGATTTCAATGCTGATGTTAAAAATTTCAATGCTATCAATGCTAAAATGGCAACAAAAGATGGTAATGCTTATTATGTCAGTTCGTTTGATTTGACATATGGTCAATTCAAGACAAAATCACAACGTCAAAAACTTGTTAAGCAAATTGAAAGTGATAGTTCAGAAAAAAATGCGACGAAAGCCATGACGGCTGTTTTGATGGGAAAAACAAGTGTTGACAATAATTGGATTTCAAAAGATGATAATTATCATCCTAATGACAAAGGTTATCAATATATGACATCACAATTGTTACATGTCATGAAGCGAGAGGAAAAACATTGGTTAATCAAACACTAAAAAGACCAGCTATAACACCAAAAAAACACCGTTCAATCTGGTTTTGGCTCTTTTGGGTATTAGTAACTGGGCTCGTTCTGACCAGCTTTTGGTTCTTTCATCAGGCGTCAGGCCCAATCAAATATAGTGATAGTCAGTCAAAAATAGCAAAATCTGACGCAACATTTGATATTACACTAAACAAAAAACAAATTAATGCCTTAGTAGCCCACTATCTTAACGATTCTGATAACAGTGGTTTTACGTTTGATGTTTCTGACAAAATCATGATGTACGGTAGCACTAAATTTTTAGGACAAAAATTTAACTTTGGCATGGCGCTTGATCCACAAGTAACGGCTAATGGCAACATTATTTTAAAGGCAAAATCACTAGCAATTGGTAATTTGTCGCTACCTGTGTCCACTGTTATGAGCTTCGTTAGGTCTAGTTATGATGCACCAAAATATGTAACTATTATGCCTAAGAAAAAAGAAATCTTTATTAATATGCGCCAATTACCAACGACGCAGGGCTTAACATTTCGGGCCAAAATTATTGATATGAAAGCAGATCAATTTGTATTTGAAGGAGGGTTAGTAGATGAAAAAAAGTGATCGCTCTTTTTATAATTGGTTAATGACAAATCGTAATCCAATAGCTGCGGATGATGTTCAGCAATTTGCTAACAATGCCTTTTTGGATTCGACATTTCCCAAACAAAGTACGGACTTTGATGATATTTCTAAGTATTTAGAAGAAAACACGACTTACTTGATGAGCATGACGACGTTTGATGAAGCGTGGTCAATGTATATCGCAGATCGATAAAGAGGAGTACGCTCAAAATGGCACAAATTATTCAGTGGTTTCCTGGTCATATGGCCAAAGCCTTCCGTTTAATGCGAGAAAACTTAAAATTAGTAGATGTTGTCTTTGAATTAGTTGATTCACGAATTCCGGAAAGCTCACGTAATCCCGAGATTGATAAACTAATTGGTCAAAAACCACGATTATTGATTATGACGAAGGCTGACTTAGCTGATCCAGAACAAACGCGTGCTTGGAAAAAAAAATTCGAAGAACAGGGTTATACAGTTCTGGTGCTGGATACGCGTGATCCACGAACCCCACAATTAGTTACTAAAGCCGCTAGAAGGGCTGTTGAAGCAAAAAAAGAAGCCCAGTTGGCACGTGGTATCCAAGATCAACCAATTCGTGCAATGATTACTGGTGTCCCCAATGTTGGTAAATCAACGTTGCTAAATCATTTAGTGATGAAAAATGTTGCACCGACTGCCGATCGACCAGGTGTCACCAAAAAAGTGGCTTGGCTGAAAACCCAAACTAAGTTAGAATTACTAGACTCGCCTGGTGTTTTGTGGCCAAAATTTGAAGATCAGACAATCGGTATGAAATTGTCCTTAACTGGTGCTGTCAAGTATACAATTTTTGCCAAAGATGACGCCGCGCTTTTTCTAATTGCTTTCTTCAGGCATTATCGTCCTGAAGCCGTGATTGAACGTTATCATTTGTCAGCCGATATTTTTGAGCAAGAGAATGTCGATGTTTTGTTAGCAATTACGGCAAAACTTGGTTTCAAAGATGATTATGATAAGGCAAGTGAACGATTATTAAACGACTTGCGAAAAAATAAGTTAGGTGCATTTACACTGGATTTGATTGATATATGAGTGAGACAATAAAGGCAATTCGGACACAACTTGAGACGATATCACCTGATGATGAACGGTTATTAGTTTGGCAGCAAGATTCACGCGTAGGCGTGCAAAAAGCCATCCAGAATTGGCGGAAAAGCCAAGACCGGGCGGCTAAAAAACAGACTGCATTTGTGCATAGATTTGATATTGAACGACAATATTGGGAACAAGGCTACGACAATATTGCAGGGATTGATGAAGTTGGTCGTGGACCATTAGCAGGACCAGTAATTGCAGCAGCCGTGATTTTACCTCATAATTTCAACGTTATAGACGTCATTGATTCAAAACAATTATCGGCTAAGAAGCGATTAGATTTGTACGAAAAAATTATGACACAGGCTCTGGCTGTTGGCATTGGAGAGGTCGAAGCTGCTACCATCGACGCCATTAATATTTATGAAGCAGCTCGCATGGCGATGACGATTGCTGTTTCTAAATTACAGCTTAAAGCCGAGGTGCTATTGATTGATGCTATGCGGTTGGACCTTGATATCCCGCAAGAATTTCTCATTAAAGGTGATGCACGTAGTAATAGTATTGGCGCTGCTAGTATCGTGGCAAAAGTCACCAGGGACCGTTTAATGACTGACTATGGTCTAAAATATCCTGGTTATGGCTTCGAGAGAAACGCCGGTTACGGGACAAAAGAACATCTCCAAGCCATTGAAACGAAAGGCATCACGCCAATTCATCGCAAAACGTTTGCACCAATTAAAGATATGCAATCATCAATTGCAAAATCACCAAGAGACTGATAGCTATTAGCCAGTCTCTTTTTTGTATGATAATCGACTGAAAATGAGTGCGTGGTGCGTTTTCTGTAAAACCATGTGAAACCATTGCCGTTGATAACCGTGTTGACCATTGCAGAGAAACCAAAATCGCCTTGAAAAATAATTGAGGTGAATAAAATGATAAGTGTTCACCTCTCATGAGAGCAGCGATATGGATTGTTTTGATTTCTTGTTTGACGCGGGGGACGAATGTCAGTGCACCTCGTAATCCGTAGACAAAGGTCGTTGGTAAATGCCACTTTTGCTCTAGCGTATTTAATAAATCAACCATGTTCGTTGTAAATGAGAAAGCAGCACCAAGATAAATGTAAGCCACAATACGGGTCGCCATGACGATTGCCATGTTGTGAGTGCCATACGTACTAAATGATGTCCATGCACCCAAAACGGGCAAAATAGGCATTAGAACGAGCAATAAATAGCGTTGCCATGTTAATCTTGATAGCATTAAATAAATTGCAGCAACGATCGCTACTATAAAATTAATACAGGCGTTTAATATAAAGGTTAATTCAATACTGACGATTAAAATAAAGACGAATTTAACACCGGAATTCATTAAAGTTGCTCCTGATAGCATAATGTTTGGTGATCAAGGTGTAGATGGTAGTTAATGACTGGTAGTAAGGCATCCAGTTGATGACTAATAATGATGAAACGCTGCTTACCTTGATCTGAAATTTCTTGTAATATTTCAGCGACTACACGTACTGAGGCAACATCAAGTCCAGCAATTGGTTCGTCAAGCAACAAAACGGGTGTGCCAACAATTAACATCAGTAACAGTTGCAGTTTTTTCTTTTGGCCACCAGAAAGTTGATAGACAATGTGTTGACGTAAATGATTAAGATTGAGACGCGTGAGATAATGATCAATTACTTCGGAAGACCAAAATGATTGATGTTGGCTATGTTGGTAGCTCAACGCTAATTCTTCATCGACGGTCATTCTAAGAAACTGGCGCTCGGGACTTTGAAATAATAGCGCCACTTTTTGAACATATTGTGCAACTTTTAATTTTTGAATATTTTTTGATTGATAAGTTATCTGCCCATCAAAAGATTTCAATTTAGTTAACGCATTAAATAAAGTTGATTTGCCACTACCATTTGCGCCAGTTAGAAGGGTAATGCCAGGTGCACCAATCAAGAGTTGGGGAACATTGATTAATGTCCTTTTTTCGGCCGATAATTTAAAATGAGTCAGTTCAAAAATACCCTCATTGGTTGTTTTAAAAATATGATGTTGTGGTTTGGAAATGCGTTGCATAAATTGATCATGGTCAAGCGCTGAGATTGTTTGATGTTGAATTTCCCATACATTGTTTACAATGTCTTGATAACCTGAAAAATCATGATCTGCCACAAGAATGGTAACGCCGTCAGCCTGCAATGTTTTTATTTTTTTTAAAATTTCCTGCCGTGCTATTATATCGACATTGGCGAAAGGTTCATCTAATAGCAACAATTTACTTTTCATTGCGACAATTATTGCTAAAGCAACTTTTTGCTTTTCACCACCTGAAAGCGTGTCAATCTGTTGGTCGGCTAGTTGTTTGATGCCGACAAATTCAAGTGCCGCCGTCGCACGTTTAGCTATTTCATCAGCCGGAATTTGTAAGTTTTCTAGTGTAAACGTCAATTCCTCAAAAGGGGTAGGCATCGCAAACTGTGTGTCGGGATCTTGAAATAAAAAACCAACATGCTGTGCTCTCTGATTAGCTGGTAGCTGGCTAATGGCGGTATTGTCAACCAAAACAGTGCCTTTAAGTTGAGGGAATAAACCGGCAATGATTTTTAACAATGTTGATTTACCAATACCTGATGGTCCAATTAAAAGATTGAAACTATTTTCTGGAATGGATAGTGTCAAGTCGTTAAATATTTTTGTTTTGCCGTAGCTTAAATTAATATGTTCTAGAGTAACAATCATCGTTTAGAATATCCTATGTACGCGGAAAACACCGCTTTATTTATATTTATCTGTTTTTTTTGCTATTGTAAGCACATCACTTGTGGTTGCCATGTTGATTTTGCTATAAACCATTACAGGTATGTCTGTGATTTCAGCAGCCACTTTTGGCAATTGTGCTAAAATTGACATCAGTTGATCATAATCACCTTCTAATGTTGATTCAAACGCACCAACTTGGTAATTAACACCACTAGCATCAATGTAAGCGATGACGTGATCAACGATTTTAATAACATCGTTTTCATTTGCAGTCATTGGCAAAACTTGAACAGCAATACTTGAAATCATGAGATCACCTCTGATTGATGTGTTGTTAAGATACCTGATTTAGCAATTAGCTTTTGCGTGAAGTAAACAATGACACCAGCAAAAATAGCTGATGAAATCAGGCGAGTGATAAACAAACCAACTAGTAGACCAAACGAATATTGTGCATAGCCATTACGAAGTAGGTCCCAACCAAAGGTTACAATTGTGACGGTAATGACTGAAGCAGTTAAGCTAGTTTTATCCCAGCGACGGTAACCAAAAATAGCAAAGCCAATTTCGGTTCCTAGTCCTTGAATAGCGCCAGCAACGATGTTCATGACGCCCCATTGTGAACCAAAAACCATTTCAATTGTGCCGGCAAGCGTTTCGCCAATAATCGAAGCACCGGCACGACGAATGATGTAGCCCGCCATTGGACCAGCCATTAACCATGGACCAATTGTTGCATCATTAGCATATGGACTTAAACCCATAGGCGTTAATATTGCTGCAATGACGTTATAAGCAAATGCCCAAGCCCAGAAAATAAAACCGAAAAACACCGCGATGAGCGCGATAAAGATAACGTCACGTAGTGACCATTTTGTATGCATGTTGCACACCTCCGAATTTGTTGTGAAAACACCGCAATGAGGTTAGACATACAAAAAGCCAATCTCCATAGGAAGATTGGCTTTGACATAATATCAATTACAAATGCTAAAACAGACTGACGATTAGTAGTTTGTGTCTGTATACAATTAATATTCAAGTAAATCTCCCTACGCTAGTACGATCTAGATCAGGTTATATGGGTATTATCTCAGCCATTTGGCACCCCAGACTTTGGTGTTTTCAATTGTTTGTGATTATCTCACAAACAGAGTGTACCACAATCCATTTTTACCTGCAATAGATGAAAGTCGTTTGGCTTGCAAAAACGGCACCTATGGGTATACTTATTACGCATGAGTTAAAATTAAAAAAGTTATATTTAGGAGTAGTATTGAGATGCTTTATTTTATTGGATTGGCTGCTGGATTTTTATTAGCTAATCAAAGTGCTATTAATGCAAAATTAGGTGCAGCGGTACGTTCACCATTTAGGTCGAGTTTAATTTCATTTTCAGTCGGGACAATATTTCTGATTGCCGTCTTTTTGGGGACCAATCAACACATTGTTCCTATTGGCACTGTTTTCTCGCATAATCCGTGGTGGATTTGGTTGGGCGGAATTTTGGGCGTCTTTTTTTTAACATCTAACATTTTAATGTTTCCCAAATTAGGGGCAATTCAAACGATTATTTTGCCCATTTTAGGTCAAGTTTTGATGGGAGAAGTGATTGATATCTTTGGGCTTTTTGGGGCACAGCAGCACCCTTTGACATGGCTTAAGTCTATGGGAATTTTGATTTTATTCTTAGGTATTTACATTGCTGTTGTGTTGGCCAGCCGTGGGGTTGCTAAGATTGAAGAAAAAAGTGACAAATATCATGAAAATCCCGTTACGTTGAATGTATGGCGTTTGTGGGGGATAGTGGCAGGTGCTATTTCAGCTATTCAACAAGCCATTAATGGCCACTTAGGCCAATTAATGCATTCCTCAGTCGGTGCCTCGGTGTTTTCATTTTTGACAGGCACAATCTTGATTCTTCTGGTTGTGATTATTCGTGATAAGTCCTTTTTGCCAAAAGAATTTCATGCGAATGGGCAGCCGTTTTGGTTGTTCATTGGCGGTGTATTAGGTGCTGCATTTGTTTTTGCAGCTGCCTATTTAGTCCCACAACTTGGTACGGGGGTAACAGTTACTTTGGGCTTATTTGGTTCAATCGTTGGATCAATGGCTGTTACACAATTTGGTTGGTGGCGTTCACCGCAAAGACAAGTCACAAGGGCTCAAATATTTGGTATTATGGCGATGGCAATTGGTGTGTTATTGATAAAATTTGGATAAGGAAAGTCAGCGCGTAGCTGGCTTTTTTGCTATACTGATAGGAGTAAAAAAATTTTTTTAGGGAACATTATGGATAGTATTCATCTTTCGCCACGCCTTGAAGCGGTGGCTAAACATGTGCCACAAGGCGCAATAATTGCTGATATAGGTTCAGATCATGCCTATTTACCCGCACATTTAATCTTGAACAATCATGTCCAGCATGCCATAGCTGGTGAAGTCGCTCAAGGGCCGTTTGAAAATGTTCAACATGAAATTAACAAACGACATCTGAATGGCAAACTTGAGGCGCGATTAGCGAATGGTCTAGCCGCCATTGACATAGCTGATAAGGTTGACACGATTGTAATTGCTGGCATGGGTGGGATTTTGATTCAAGACATTTTGTCAGCTGGTCAGTCAAAAAAACATCAGTACAATACTTTGATTTTACAACCAAATACTGATGAGAATGTTGTCAGATCATGGTTAAACAACAATCACTATTTGATTATAGCGGAAGATATTGTTCAGGAAGGTTCGCATTTTTATGAAGTGATCGTTGCCACGCCTGGTGAATCCAAATTATCTGAGCGTGAGATTGATTTTGGTCCGTATCTGTTGCAATCAAAATCACCAATTTTTGTTGCCAAGTGGCAAAAAGAATGTGATCGTATCAAAGTTATTTTGGCGCATTTGAAAAATTCAGGCAACCAAGACACGCCAACCTACACAAAATGGCAAACAACTTATGATCGTATCAAGGAGATGATATCGTGATTGCACAAGAATTAATTGATCAAATTGAACAGTTTGCGCCACTTTCCTTGGCAGAAGCTGGTGACCCCACTGGTTTACAAATTGGCAATCCGAATCAACAAATTAGCCGCGTTATGACAACATTAGATGTGCGACCTGAGGTCGTCAAGGAAGCCATTGCTGCTAAGGTAGATTTCATTTGGGCACATCATGAGGCAATGTTTTTCCCAGCTAAAAACTTAGATTTATCCGTCCCACAAAATCAAATGTATGCAGATCTTATTACCCATCAAATTGTGGTTTATGCATCACATACCAATTTGGATAGCGCTTTTGGTGGGATGAATGATTGGTTGTCAGCTGCACTTAATATTGAGCACACAGTGCCTTTAATTCCTAATGCAGATGGTAAAACAGGATTAGGTCGGATTGGTAAGTTAAAGAAACCATTGACAGTAGCAGATTTTGCGAAACAAATGCGTGATATTTTTCACGTTGAAGCTGTTCGTGTCATAGCCAATGACCTTAATCGTGTCATTTCAACGGTGGCAGTTCTAGGTGGAGATGGTGGTAAATTTTGGCAAACAGCTAAACAATCAGGAGCTGATGCTTTTGTTACTGCTGATGTATATTATCATGTTGGACATGACATCTTAGCAGATGATTTTGTAGTCATTGATCCGGATCATCACATGGAAGCCATTGCTAATCAAAAAATGGCTGAGCAAATAAAAGCATGGTGTGATGACCAGCTTGATGTTTTTGCCACCAAGCTGAATACAGATCCTTATACGTATATTTTGGGACCGTCCGGACAGCAGCAGTCGACCAAAAAGGAGTGAAAATATGACAAAATATCCAGAACTAACAGACCGATTTTTGAAATACGTCAAAATTGATACGCAGTCAGACGAAAATTCAACGACGGTGCCTTCTTCGCCCAAAGAAGTGGCGTTTTTAGCTGAATTGGCTGAAGAATTGAAGCGCATTGGCCTTGAAAATGTGCGTACTATGGCTGATGGTTATGTGTTTGCCGAACTGTCAAGTAACATTGAAAATGCAAACATACCTACAATCGGTTTCATTGCCCATGTAGATACTGCTGACTTCAACGGGGCCAATGTCAAACCTCAAATTGTTGCTGATTATGATGGTCAATCTGTCATCCAGCTTGGGACAAGTGGTTACGAACTAAATCCGTCTGAATTTCCAAGTTTAAAAAAGTACGTTGGGCACACGTTAATCACAACAGATGGTACGACACTTTTGGGTGCCGATGACAAAGCCGGAGATGCTGAAATTATCACAGCAGCAGCATATTTAATTGCTCACCCAGAAATCAAGCATGGTGATTTACGTTTTGCATTTGGTCCCGATGAAGAAATTGGTATTGGCGCAGATAACTTTGATGTTGCTGCTTTTGGTGCAGACTTTGCATACACGATGGACGGCGGCCCATTAGGTGAATTAGAGTGGGAAACCTTCAACGCGGCAGCCGCTACAATCAATATTAAAGGACGCAACGTGCACCCAGGAACAGCAAAAGATGCTATGATTAACGCTATTCAAGTGGCGTTTGATTTTCATGCAGAATTGCCCGTACATGATCGCCCAGAACATACTGAAGGCGTTGAAGGCTTTTGGCACGTCATCTCAATTGAAGGAAATCCAGAATCGGCAACAATGCGTTATATTGTGAGAGATCATGATCGTACAATATTTGAAACACGTAAGCAGAAGTTAATGGATATCGCTGCAACTTTTAATCAAAAATTTGGTGAGGATCGGATTTCAGTGACACTCAATGATCAATATTACAATATGGGTGAAGTGCTCAAAAATGATATGAAATCGGTTGAGTTAGCTGAAGAGGCAATGAAAAAGTTAAACATTAAACCTATCATTGAACCGGTTCGTGGTGGAACAGATGGCTCAAAGATCACTTTCTTGGGGCTACCAACGCCAAATATTTTTGCAGGTGGCGAGAATATGCATGGTCGCTTTGAATATGTTTCCACGACTGTTATGGAGCAGGCAACAGATGTTATTTTAGAAATTGTGACATTGGCCGCTGCAGAAAAGTAATAAAAAAGAAGCCGTATCGGCTTCTTTTTTGATGTGATGATGTGAATTGAAATTATTGTTCAGATGATATTTCCTTAGGCGCTGCTGAACCTGAAATAGCTGGAATTGCCACGAGGGCAACTTCTCCAACAACGATAGCAATAACTGCGACACCAATGTAGTTATAAGTTCCTAAAGTTAGTTGAGAAACAATGTACCCTAGGATTTCGCCAAATATTGCCGACCAAATGGCCACCATGATATATTTCATAATTTTCACCTCTTTACTTAAAGTTATAATACACTTAGATTTGATTAAGTGCAACCCATTTACTACAAAATCCTGTATAATTAAGTAAATAAAACAGATGTTCGTATTAGGGAGGAAAAATGTACGCACCGCTTCAGATTTTGAGCAGTTATAGCTTACTAAAAAATCCAAATACAATTGAACAAATTTTACAGACAGCTAAGTCACGTGGTTATGAGGCAGTTGCGTTGACAGATGTTAATGTCATGTATGGGGCAGTTGCGTGGTATCGCAGTGCTCAGAAATATCAGATTAAACCTTTATTTGGACTGACATTAATGGTGAATGGCTTAGTCAATACTGCCACTACTTTCCCTTTGGTATTGATTGCCGAAAATCAAACTGGGTATCAGAATCTGATGTGGTTGTCTTCAGCACGCATGACAAATGATTCTGAAATGTTATTTTCAACTTTAGTCGATCATTTATCAGGCATCAACGTCATTTTGCCAAGTACAAGTGAGCTTAGCCAATTGATTAGTGCTGAGTATGAAGCAACTGGTGATTACTGGCAACAACTGATTCAGTTAATTGATTCAAGTCATTTATACCTTGGCATTAATACACAAATGGCACCAAAGACGCAAGAACAATTAATTGCATTCAGTAAGCAAAACAATACGCAAATTATTGCGGCTGATGACGTTGATTATTTAAATCCTGACGATGATTTTACATCACAAGTACTCAAGGCGATTGACTCTAATTCCAAATTAACGGACATTGTGTCAATGTCGCATCAACGTGGTACTCATATTTTACAAGATATTTCAGCAATTCAGTCGGCCTATGCAGCGAACGCTGATTTGCAGAAAGCTTATCAAGCCAATGAACAATTAGTTCAAAAGAGCCAAGTATCCATTTCGTTTTCCGAGACAGCTTTGCCACCATTCCAAACGCCACAAGGGTTAAGTAGTTCACAATTTTTGAGACAAACTGCGTTTGACGGCCTCAAAAAGCGTTTACAAAAGCGTGATGTATCTGTTGCACAGTATGAAAAACGGTTGTCGCATGAATTAGATGTTATTGATCAGCTTGGTTTCAGTGATTACTTTTTGATTGTTTGGGATATTGTCAATTTTGCTTCAAATAATCATATTCAAACTGGACCGGGGCGAGGGTCTGCTGCCGGTTCTTTGGTTGCTTATAGTTTAAAAATTACGGATGTAGATCCAATCCAATTCAATTTATTGTTTGAGCGATTTTTAAATGCTGAACGTGTTCAAATGCCTGATATTGATATTGATTGGCCACCTAGCCAACGTGAGGCAGTTTTTGAGTATCTTCATCAAAAGTATGGCAAACGTAATTTTGGTCAGATTATCACATTTGGTACGTTGGCAGCTAAGCAAGCGTTGCGAGATGTTGGGCGTGTCTTTGGTTTGCCGGTACCGACATTGAGCAAATTGAGCTCTAGCATACCGGATGGTAAAAACGGTCGCAAAGTTTCAATTGCGTCAGCCTTAAAAGAGCCCAAATTATTAGCAACCATTCAAACGATTGATCATGGTGACTTGCTACTCAAAACGGCCCGTCAAATTGAAGGACTGCCCAAAAATTATTCTACCCACGCCGCAGGCGTTGTGTTGAGTGCTCGGCCACTAGTAAATACATTACCAGTTCAGTCAGGAACTGAGGGGCGATTATTAACACAGTTTGAAAAAGATACTGTTGAGCAACTCGGCCTACTGAAAATTGATATTTTGGGATTGCAAAATTTAACTATCTTGAGTCAAGCGTTATATCACGCTCGGCAACACCTGCCACAAAACTTCGATATTAGTCAAATTCCATTAGATGACGAGCAAACAATTGCGTTGTTTGCTAAAGGTGATACAAACGGCGTCTTTCAATTTGAATCTTCTGGTATTAAGCACGTCCTACGTGATTTAAAGCCGGTGATGTTTGAGCATATTGTTGCCGTTAATGCTTTATATCGTCCTGGTCCTTCGCAGAACATTCACCAGTTTGTGGCGCGTCGCCATGGTCGTGAACCGGTCACTATTCCTGATCCAACGCTAAAAACAATTTTGGCACCGACATTTGGTATTATTGTTTATCAAGAACAGGTAATGTTGGTTGCTGAAGCCTATGCTGGTTTTACGCTAGGTGAAGCTGATGTTTTACGTAGCGCTATGTCCAAAAAGAAACTAGACAAAATGCAGGCTTTGCATGAGCAATTTATTGATGGTGCAACGAAAAACGGTCATACTGAAGCTCAAGCTGAGAAAATTTTTTCCTATGTTGATGAGTTTGCTAATTATGGCTTTAATCGCTCTCATGCTGTTGCATATAGTAAATTAGCATTTCAACTTGCCTACATGAAAGCGCATTATCCTGTTGCATTTTATACGGCACTTTTAAATGCTAATATCGGTGATCAACGCAAGGTACAGCAGTATGTGTCTGAGGCTAAATCACGAGGGATAGTTGTTTTAGCCCCGAACATTAATTTATCGCAGCGATTTTGGACATCCAATGATGGTCAACTGCAAATGGGATTAAACAACATTCGTGGTATTCGCAGCGATTTTGTCAAGGCTGTTCTAGATGAGCGACAACAAGGAAACTTCCAAACCATTCAGTCGTTTGTACGAAGAATGCCTGAAAAGATGCGGAAAACAGAAACATTAGCGCAACTCGCTTATTCAGGGGCGTTAGATGGATTTGGTTACAATCGTAATGAATTGATTGAAAATAGTAATAGTTTGATTGAAGGTGCGGCATTTGGTGACCTCATCTTACAAGAAACAAAAATTAAAAAATTCCCTGAATTACCATTACAAGAAAGATTAGAACGCGAAAAGCAAGCCATCGGTGTCAATTTATCTGGTCATCCGCTTGACGCCTACCGAGAGTTAATTCTCAATGAAAATTACAATCTGATTGGTGATTTAACAGTGCCAGATAAATCGGTCCGTTTTTTAGGAATTGTGGATAAAATACGACAAATTCGTACAAAAAAAGGTGATGATATGGCATTTGCTACCATATCAGACTTAACAGGCGCTATTAGTGTCACGATTTTTCCAAATTTGTTTAAAAACATTCAAAATATCTTAAGTGTTGGTACAGTTCTTCAAATTATTGGCAAATCCGAGCTAGATTCTCGTGGTGAATTAGCAATTGTTGCAAATCAAATTCAAACAATAACAAAGCCACACTCAAAAGGAACGTGGTACTTGCAGTTTGATGTTGCGCACGACACACCAGATAATCGAGAAAAGTTGATCAAGGTATTAGCGAAACATCATGGTAATAATCCAGTCATCATTCACTGGCAACAAGAGGGTAAGAATCAACAATTAGATGAATCTTTTTGGATGACTGATGAAACCGTTATCATACTTGAAGTAGCGCCAATCATAGGCGAAGAAAACGTTATATTCAGAAAAACTCGTTGATATTATGACTTGTACAAATGCTTAAGAATGTATAAAATAGAGTTTGGGTAAAGTTGCACAAGCAACAACCAAGATAATTAAGGAGCTATTTAACCATGAAAAAGACGAAAATCGTCTCAACACTTGGTCCGTCATCATCTGATGTCGAAACAATTGTCAAGTTGATCCAAGCTGGAGCCAATGTGTTCCGTTTCAACTTTTCACACGGTGACCACGAAGAACATTTGGGTCGCATGAATGCAGTTCACGAAGCCGAAAAGATTACTGGTAAGACAGTAGGTCTATTGTTGGATACTAAGGGTGCCGAAATCCGTACAACAAAGCAAGCCGATGGAAAAATTGAATTCCATACTGGTGATACTTTGCGCATTGCAATGGATGAAAACCTTGAAGGCACAAAAGACAAGATTGCTGTTACATATGCGGGCTTGTTTGATGATGTTAAAGAGGGTGGTCAAGTTTTGTTTGACGACGGTTTGCTTGGTACAACTGTCATTGAAAAAGACTCTGCTAACCGTGAGTTGGTTGTTCGTGTTGATAACGATGGTATTTTGGGATCACGTAAGGGTGTTAACGCACCAGGTGTTTCAATTAATTTGCCAGGTATCACTGAAAAAGATGCCGATGACATTCGTTTTGGTTTAGATCACGAAATTAATTATATTGCAGCTTCATTTGTTCGTAAGCCTGAAGACGTGCTTGAAATTCGTGCATTGTTAAAGGAAAAGAACATGGAACATGTTCAAATCATTCCTAAGATTGAATCACAAGAAGGTATTGACAATCTTGATGCTATCTTGGAAGTTTCAGATGCTTTGATGGTACCACGTGGTGACATGGGTGTTGAAATTCCTGCCGAAAACGTGCCTTTGGTTCAAAAAGACATGATTCGTAAGATGAACAAAGCTGGTTTGCCAGTTATTACTGCAACACAAATGCTTGACTCAATGGAAGAAAATCCACGTCCAACACGTGCCGAAGCTTCCGATGTCGCCAATGCTGTGTTTGATGGTACTGATGCAACAATGCTATCAGGTGAGTCAGCAAATGGTGACTATCCAGTTGAAGCAGTTGCTACAATGGCTGCTATCGATGAAAAAGCTGAAACATCATTACGTGAAAACGGCCGTCATGAAGACATCATCTTTGATGAAACAGACTCAACTGAGGCCGTGGCTGCATCTGTTGCCCGTATTGCACGTAACGTTGGTGCTAAAGCCGTTGTTGTTTCAACTAACTCTGGTTACACAGCTCGTATGGTTTCAAAGCACCGTCCAGATGTTAACATCTTGGCCGTTACTTATTCAGAACGCGTGCAACGTGGTTTGACTTTGAATTATGGTGTGGTGCCTGTTGTTTATGATGCGCCACAGACCATTGATGAAATGGTTGATTTGGCTAAGAAGGCTGTTAAAGAACAAGGATTAGCTAACACTGGTGATACAATTGTTATTGCAGCTGGTGTACCAATGTCACAATCTGGTACGACTAATATGTTAACTGTTCAAACTGTTTAATATTACTTTTTAATCCACTTTAAACTACTGTTAAGCGAATGTGCTTAGCAGTAGTTTTTTGAAAAATTTTCAGAAAGTTCGTGTAAGCTAACCTGCCATAATTAATTCCTGAAATTGGTATACCTGTTAATATTGATAGTAATTAGAAATTAGGAGTAGGTGTATGAATAGTGGAGATTTGGCGTGGGTATTAATTTCAGCAGCACTTGTTTGGGTTATGACGCCTGGACTTGCGTTGTTTTATGGTGGATTAGGTGAAAGACGTAATTTGTTACATACAATGTTTGTGCCAATTATGATTATTGGTATTGCAACATTGGTGTGGTTTGTCATTGGATATTCTCTTGCTTTTGGTGGTTCTGGTAGTGTCATTGGTAATTTTAAGCACTTGTTTATGACAAATGTTTCCTTCACACACTCCACTAAGAGTTTAACGATTCCTGATGGTGCTTTTGCACTATTTCAAGGTATGTTTCCAATAATTACAGCTGCAATCATTACCGGCTCTGTTATTGGTCGTGTTCGTATCAAGGCAATGCTTGTGTTCATCACTTTGTGGTTGATTTTTATTTATTCGCCACTAGCTCATATGGTTTGGGGCGGCGGATTACTTGCACAATTGGGTGCAATTGATTTTGCTGGTGGTACAGTTGTTCATATTTCCAGTGGTGTTACTGGTCTGGTATTGGCATTAATGATTGGGCACCGTCATAATGATCAACATGTACCCGTTCGACCTTCTTATGTTTTAATCGGTGGCGCTTTACTTTGGGTTGGTTGGTTTGGCTTCAACTCAGGATCAGCATTAGCGGCCAATGGAACGGCTGTTTTAGCACTGGTAAACACATGGTTGGCGTCTGCAGTTGCGGTATTAACTTGGGGATTAGCTGAATATCAATGGCACAAACGCGCGACTTTGTCCGGTATCACGAGTGGTGGTGTTGCGGGATTGGTGGCGATTACACCAGCTGCAGGGTTTGTGGATCCGTGGGCAGCAGTAATTATGGGTCTCCTTGCAGGATTTGTTGGATTCTTTGGCATTACTTTTGTAAAAAACAGTTTTGGTTATGATGACACCTTGGATGCATTTGGTATTCACGGCATTGGTGGCACAGTTGGTGCTATTCTAACTGGTGTATTCGCTGACAAACAAGTCGGAGCTGTTGCGGGTTTGATTAACGGTGATGCCTCACTAGTCTGGAAACAGCTTGTTGCAGTATTGTTTACAGTTGCTTTTGCAGCAATCGGAACATTTTTACTAGCCAAAATAACTGAGATTATTGCAGCACCATTACGCTTAACACCCGAAGAGGAATCAAAAGGTTACGATACATTGATGCATGATTTAACAGTAGAATCATAAGAGCCATTGGCTCTTTTTTTATTCATAAACTAGGACATTAACTACCATCAACCTTGCTAATATGGTAAAATGAAGGAAATACATTTAAGGGGAATTGCTTTTTGACAACGCAAATTCAGCAATTTTTTACATTTGAAAATTCCGAACAACAAACAAAATTGGTCGGTGTTAATGATAGTTTTCTGAGATTGATTGAAGAGAGCTTGAATGTACAGCTTCATGCCCGTGGGGATCAAGTTGCTATATCTGGTGACGAGGACAAGGTTGCGCTCGCCAAGGCAGTTTTACGAGAACTGACTGATTTAATTAAGCATCAAATTAGTATTTCGGCGACTGATGTTGTCAGCGCTACAACGATGGCGCAGCGTGGCACACTTGAATACTTTGGAGATTTATACTCGGAAGTACTGATTCGTGATAATAAAGGACGCTCAGTTCGCGTTAAAAACTTTGGACAACGCCAATATATTCAGTCAATTCGGAAAAATGACGTCACTTTTGGTATTGGTCCAGCTGGAACTGGAAAAACCTTTTTAGCTGTGGTTATGGCAATTGCTTCGCTAAAACGTGGGGAAGTCGAGAAAATAATTATTACGCGACCAGCTGTTGAAGCTGGCGAGTCGCTTGGCTTTCTGCCGGGGGACTTAAAAGAAAAGGTCGACCCTTACATGCGACCAATATATGATGCAATGAATACCTTGGTTGGTGCTGAGCAAACGCAAAGATTGATGGATCGTGGTGTGATTGAAATTGCACCATTGGCCTACATGCGTGGGAGAACACTTGATGATGCGTTTATTATTTTAGACGAAGCACAAAATACAACAAATCAACAAATGAAAATGTTTTTGACGCGATTAGGTTTTGGGTCCAAAATGATTATTAATGGTGATGTATCACAAATTGACTTACCACGTGGTGCAAAATCTGGATTGATTGCAGCGCAACACATTTTAAAAGATGTGAACCGTATTTCGTTTATTCATTTCAGTAGTGCTGATGTTGTCAGACACCCAGTAGTTGGGTTGATTGTCAACGCCTACGAAGCAGCTGATGCAAAGCTAGCAGCATTAAAAAAGGAGCAAAAAAACTAATGGATTTAGCCATTATTGATCAAACAAAAGATGGTGTTAGTCAGTATCATCAAGATTTAGTCCGTGCAGTGTTAGATTATGCGGGCCGCTATTTGAAACTGCCTGACAACACTGAAATGTCAGTAACATTCATGAATAATGACGAAATCCATCGCTACAACAAAACTTACCGTGGCATTGACAAACCTACTGATGTCATTAGTTTTGCCATTGAAGAAGATGGTGATGATTTTCCTGTCTTGCCCGATGAGGAAATGGATGAAGAATTAGCAAAGAACATCGGTGATATTTTAGTTTCAGTTGATATTATCGCGTCACAGGCTGAGTATTTGGGTCACAGTTATGAACGTGAACTCGGTTTCCTTGTTGTTCATGGTTTCTTACATTTGAATGGGTATGATCATATGCTAGGGGATGCCGAAGAGAAAGAAATGTTTGATTTACAGCGAAAGATTTTAGACGATTATGGCCTTAGACGATAAACAATTAGAGGGTGCACCAAAAGATTATAATAAGAAAGTACAAAGGAATAGTTCCTTTTTTCGTGCTTTAAAAAATTCATTGCATGGCATCTGGATGATTCTAGTTCGTGAACGTAACTTAAGGATTCATATATTTTTAGGCTTTTTAATATTAATCGCTGGTTTGCATTATGGTTTGGTTCGTTCTGATTGGTTGTGGGTGACAGTTGCCGTCTTTACAGTCATTTCGAGTGAATTTTTGAATACCATTATTGAAGCATTAGTTGATTTAGTTGTTGAGAAACGTTACCATCCTTTGGCCGGTTTAGCAAAAGATGTTGCTGCTGGTGGTGTTTTAGCTGCGGTCGCTTTTGAAATTATTATTTTATTGATTGTTTTTCAGCCCTATGTTTGGCGTCAGTTTGGTATTGTGACGAACTTTTCGCAGTTTATTCATAATTTTAGTAGATAGATTTTTAGGAGAAAATAGGCCTAGGCGCCGTAATATATTATGACAGAGAATGTATTTAAATCAGGATTTGTGGCCATTATTGGTCGACCTAATGTTGGAAAATCTACATTACTTAACCGTATTGTGGGTGAAAAGATTGCCATTATGTCAGATAAGGCACAAACGACTAGAAATAAAATTCAAGGTATTTACACAACCGACAATGCGCAAGTTGTTTTTATTGATACGCCAGGTGTGCATAAACCGCAAAACTCTTTGGGAGATTTTATGGTTAAGTCTGCTTTTTCAGCCTTGCATGAAGCTGATGCAATTTGGTTTGTGGCTGATGCCTCAATGCCGAGAGGGCGAGGGGATGATTTTATTATTGATCGCTTAAAAGAAGTGAAAAACACACCTATTTACCTTTTAATTAATAAAATTGATCTATTAGCACCAAATGATTTGTTAAATGTTATTGCTAGTTACCAAGAAAATGCACCAGAATGGACAGAAGTGTTTCCAATTTCTGCGACTGAAGGTGACAATGTTCCTGAATTATTAGATAATATTGTGGCAAATTTGGATGAAGGACCACAATATTTTGATTCAGATCAATTGACTGATCACCCTGAACGATTTGTTATCGGAGAATTGATCCGTGAAAAGGTGCTACAATTAACTCGCCAAGAAGTGCCGCATTCTGTTGCGGTTGTCATTGACAAAATTGCTCGTGAAGATGAAGAAAAAATTCATATTCAAGCATCAATCATTGTTGAGAGACCAACGCAAAAACACATAATCATTGGTAAACAAGGTGCAATGATTAAGCAAATTGGCACTCGTGCCCGAAAAGATATTGAGCGTTTGATGGGTGACAAAGTTTACTTAGAAACATGGGTGAAAGTTGAGCCGAGATGGCGTGATCGGCCACAAGCCTTACAAACATTGGGTTACAGTGAAGACGATTATTAATTTTAACAAATCATCTTGCAAAATAAATTTCATCAAGGAAAATTTGATGGCTTCGTGTTATGGCAATAATTAATGGCATTGTGTTAAACACAAAACAGTATAAGGATAATGATTTATTAGTTCGCATACTAACTGAAACGGCTGGTTTGCGGACTTTTTTGGCGCGGGGAGCCAAGCGGCCTAAATCAAAATTAGCTGGCGGTGTTCAGCCTTACACATTGGTAACCTTTGAAGGGGCTTGGCCAAAAAAAGAAAGTGGTCTAGGTTATATTAACGATGTTCAATCGGCGAAAATGTTTTCTCGATTAGTTGATGATATTGAGGTTAATGCCTATGCTGCCTTGATTGTGAGTTTGATTGATGCAACTTTTGAAGAAAATCAAATTATCACGCGCTGGTATAATCAGTTAGCAATTGCCTTAGAGAAATTAGATGAGCAATTAGATCCGCAAGTAATCGCAAATATTTTTGAAATTCAACTACTAGTACCGCTCGGTATTGCCCCCAATTGGCGGGCTGATCCCATTAGTGGTCAAACTGACGGTCGATTTGATTACTCGGAAAAGTATAATGGCATCATTTCTGAAGAACATTTTGATTTAGACGAACATCGACTTATGTTGGATCAGAAAACGGTTTTTTACTTAAGACAATTTAGTATTATTGATATGCGGCAAGTCCATGAAATCAAAATGTCTACTAAAACGAAACGTGGCTTACAAAAGGTTATTGATTATATTTATGAAAATCAAGTTGGTCTGAAACCACGAGCAAAAGTATTTATTGAACAAATGCACTCATGGCAAAATCAACTCATAAACTTTAGGAAGAAGACAGATATATGATAAAAATACTAGTTTTGCACACTGGCGGTACAATTTCAATGCATGAAGACGAAGATGGTGATGTTGAGACCGGTGTTGTCAATCCATTAACTGAAGATCAGGTAGAGATAGCAGATGTTGTGTTACAGGTTGAAAGTATTTTTAACCTGCCAAGTGAACATATCGGACCAAAGCATATGTTGCAGTTGCAGCAGCGAATCTTAGCGGCAGGCAACCAATTTGATGGTGTGGTTATTACACATGGTACGGATACATTAGAAGAAACTGCTTTTTTCTTGGATAGTACCCTTAAAGTTGATTTTCCAATTGTGATGACTGGTGCAATGCGGTCTTCTAATGAGTTAGGTTCTGATGGTTTATATAATTATCAATCAGCTTTGCGTGTTGCAACTTCAGAAGCTTCACGAAAGCGTGGTGTGATGGTTGTCATGAACGACGAAATTCACGCGGCTCGATTTGTGACTAAAACCCATACAACTAACGTGGCAACTTTTGCTTCACCAATTAGTGGCGCGATGGGCCTACTCACTAAAAGACAAGTAATCTATTTTTATGATTTGCCGCGACGTCACGTTTTACCAATTCAGCAGGTTAACCAGAATATACCAGTTTTAAAGGCTTATGCTGGAATGGATGGTCAATTATTCCAATTATTGGCTGACGCTAATGTTAACGGTCTGATTATTGAGGCATTGGGCGCCGGTAATTTGTCCCGTGAAGCCGCAATGGGGGTAAGTGTTGTGCTAGAAAAGGGCATTCCTGTTGTGATAGTTTCACGAAGTTTTAACGGTGTAGCCGAGCCTGTATATGATTATTTAGGTGGTGGCGTCCAATTAGAACGAGCAGGTGTCATTTTTGCCAGCAGTATTAATGGTCCTAAAGCACGTTTGAAGCTGTTGATTGGTCTTGATAACCAATTATCCCCTGATGATTTGCGTCATTATTTACGAAGCGTTTAATAGAAAATTATTAATACATTATAAAAAGGGCTCAAATTTTGAGCCCTTTTAACTATTTAAATATGTTTTCATAGATTGCTTTGACAGCACGGTCTGACAGGTCTGGCTGAATACCAAGCATGATTGATATTTCACTGGCTCCTTGGTTGACCATTTGTAAACTAATATGGTGTTCTTTTAAGGGTGATACAATTTCAGTCAATGCACCAATACGATTTCGCATACCTTCACCAACTACCATTATAATACCGTAGCTGGGGAGCCATTTGAGCGTATCAGGTTTAATTTCCGATGCAATGTCAGCTAGCATACCATCTATTTTTTCTTGTGTTAAGAGCGTCTTGTCAAAAATGATTGTTAAGTCATCAATACCTGATGGCATGTGTTCATAAGATATTTGATGACGTTTTAGGATTTCAAGAATTCTGAGTGTGAAGCCGACTTCCTTGTTTAATAAATAACGATGGAGATATAGTGCGGCAAAACGGTTAGAATTGGCAATACCCGTTACGGGACGCGATTGCTGAACTTCAGTTGGGGGGACAATAAATGTCCCTGGAGCATCTGGTTCATTGGTATTTTTGATGTTAATACGTATGCCACCTTGAATAGCTGGGATAATTGCTTCATCATGAAATACGGCAAAGCCAGCATACGACAATTCACGCATTTCATCGTAAGTCATTTGATCAATTGCAGCGGGTTTGTCAATAATATTGGGGTTAACAGCATAGATTGCACTGACATCAGTGAAGTTTTCATATAAGTCAGCCCGTAGGCCACGTGCCATAATGGCACCGGTAATATCTGATCCGCCTCGGGAAAAGGTTGCCATATCACCGTTTTTAGTATAACCAAAGAATCCGGGCACGATTAAACGCTCTGATGTTGATAAATCGAGTTCAGCAATAGTATCGTATGATTTCGTGTCAAAAGTTGCTTGGCGCGCGTTATCATCAACCAATAAACCAATTTCTTTTGGATCAATAAATCTTGCTGAAACACCCAAGTGAGTAAAAACTTTAGCTACTAATTGTGCATTCAGATATTCACCATGAGCTGCGAATGCGGCGTATAAGTAATCAAAAGAGCGATAATGCTTCGTTGATAGGTGATCAATTTGTTCATCTAAATCAGCTAGATCGTAGTCTGGCAGGTTAAAAAAGTCGCCAATTGCATGATAGCGATGTTTGATGGCTTCAATGATATCTGTTGCATCTGTGTCTTCGATTGTTGCTTTAGCGTAACTGAGAAGTAAGTCAGTTACTTTAGTGTCATCTTTAAAACGTTTCCCCGGTGCGGAAACAACAACAACTTTGCGTTCTGAATCATCTCGGATAATATCAAAAACTCTTTTAAGTTGTTGACCGTCAGCCAAAGATGAACCGCCGAATTTTGTAACTTTCATAATGATATTGCGCGCTAATTGACACGCATCCTCCTAATCATTTGTTTGAACTATACTACCGGTAAAATCAGTATGTAGATGATATGTTTTTCCGGGTAATTGGGCCAAATCAATCGCCGTCATTAATTGCTGAGCTTCCGTTTCATCAACAACAGAAATAATAGTTGGGCCAGCACCCGATAAATAAGTACCAATAATATTTTGCTGATGAGCGATACGCCGAATGATGGCTAGTTCTGGGGCCAGATGTGCTCGCGCCTTTTCATGAAATTGATCTTGTTCAATTAGTTGCCGTGCAGTTTCGATACTATTGGCAGCCAGAGCAGCTACAAGTGTATTACTAATTGCGCTTGCAGCAACTGATTGTTTGAATTCTAAGGTTTCTGGTAGAGCAGCACGTGCTTTTTCCGTTAAGAGTTGGTAATCTGGTATAAAAGTAACAAAACTTAATGACTCGGGAAAATGCAATGGGGCATGAAAGACTGTTGTGCCATCATAAAATGCAGCGACAGCACCGCCAAATATGGCAGGCGCAACATTGTCTGGATGGCCTTCCAATTTTGTTGCAATTTGAAGTAAATCATCTTGAGTATAGTGCTTATTGTCCAGAATATTAACCATTGACAAGGCAGCAATTAAAGCTGATGAAGAAGACCCGAGGCCACGTGCAAGTGGAATATCTGATTTCACGACTAGTCGATGTGGTTTTAGCAGAGGAGAAATACGCAACGCCGTTGCAACAATAAAATTATTTTGATCAGAAGGCATGCTATCGCCGTAATCATGAATGATTTCCCAAGTGTCCGTGGGTTCGTGAATTTCAAGTGTTAAGTATAGATTTAAAGCCACGCCCAAAGAGTCAAATCCCGGACCAATGTTAGCGCTTGTGGCTGGTACTTTTATTGTAATCATGAGAAAATTTTGTACTCCGAGACTAAGTTGATGCCGTCTGCATTACGAATAGTTGTTTTAATGACGTTTAATTGTGCGTCTGAGGCAGGATATGTGAGTGCAACAAGGCGTGCATAGCCATTTTTGGCCGGTGTTTGTTTTAAATCGGTGAAACTAATTTTTGCCGAAGTAAACATACCTGTCACTGAGTACATAGCACCGGGTGTATCAGCGACATCAACGACCACAAATCGACGTGCCACACGTTGAGAAGGTTTGGCTAAATCAAGATTTTGATTAAATGTGTTGAATGGTTTACCTGGCGTGTAGTTTGTGGCAACATTTGTCAAATCACTTAAAACGGAGTTGGCAGTTGGCATTTCACCCGCACCGGGACCATAAAGCATGACTTCGCCAACGGACTCACCATTAACCAAGACAGCATTGTTTTCATTATGAACTGTCGCTAATGGATGATCAAAAGGTACTAGGTGAGGGGCCACTTCAATACTAATGGCGTTATTTGAATCCCCAACACGTTGCGCAACACCAAGTAATTTGATACCATAGCCAAAACTTTGGGCATCTTCGATATCTAAATCCGTTAAGTTCGTGATGCCACTGATACTAACATCTCCCAAAACGGGTTGTACACCGAAAGCAAAATTTGAAAGAATAATGAGTTTATAAGCGGCGTCGAAACCAGCTACATCATTAGTAGGATCAGCTTCAGCAAATCCTTTTTCTTGTGCCAAAGCCAAAGCATTATCGTATGTCAAACCATTTGATGCCATTTGTGTCAAAATAAAATTACTTGTACCATTAATAATACCTGCTACACGAGTGATTTCATCTGCAGTAAAGCTAGTCGCAAGCGTTCGCAAAATTGGGATACCACCGGCTACGGCAGCCTCATAATAAAGGTCAACGCCATTTTCGTTAGCTAAATTGGCAAGTTCTTGACCATGACTAGCGATAAGATCTTTGTTAGCAGTCACGACGTGCTTCTTGGCAGTAATCGCTTGTTTAATGATATCGTAGGCCCCTGAAACACCACCCATGACTTCCACAACAATCTGAATATCAGGATTGTTTAAAATGTCAGCAGGTTGGTCAGTAATTGGAAAATCTTGGACAAATCCGGTTCGCTTTTTATTTAAATTGTGTACAACAGCATGACGGACTACCAAATTAGCGCCAGTCCGTTCTGTAATTTGAGGTGCATTTTGTTGTAAAATTTTAACGACACCAGTGCCGACTGTTCCAAGCCCAAAAAGACCAATTCCAAGTTCCATATTTTTTTCCTTTTATATTTAATGTCTTATAATTTTATCATTTTTAAAGCAACAAATAAATAGATTTGTTATAATAAATTAAAATAACAATAAAGGAACTTAATTAAATGCAGTATATATCAACGCGCGGGGGAGCACCAGCAGTTTCTGCTAGTCAGGCTATATTGAATGGTATTGCACCAGATGGTGGCCTTTATGTACCAGAAGCGTGGCCGGAAATATCAGTAGATTGGGACACACTTAGCCATCAAACGTATACAGAAATTGCAACACAAATTTTTGATGCTTTTTTTGACGATTTCAGCGTATCTGAGATCGATCATATTATTTGTAAGGCATATGGTCGTCAATGGGATAATGAGAAAATTATCACTTTACATCAAGAAAATAACTTACATTATATCGAGCTATTTCATGGCCCGACATTAGCATTTAAAGATGTTGCACTGCAGGCTTTGCCTCATCTGCTAACAACTGCAGCCAAAAAGCAAGCCATTAGTGATAAGGTCGTCATTTTGACCGCGACTTCTGGTGATACTGGGACAGCGGCTATGAGCGGATTTGCTGATGTACCGAACACGGAAATTGTGGTGTTTTATCCAGAAGTTGGTGTCAGTGATATTCAACGTCAACAAATGGTAAGTGAAACTGGTAAAAACGCTCATGTCACAGCAATCACGGGTAATTTTGATGATGCACAAAAAGCAGTTAAGACATTATTGAGCAATCAAAAACTCATTCAAGAACTAGCTGATCATCACATGCGTTTTTCGTCGGCAAACTCAATTAACATTGGTCGACTAGTGCCACAAATTGTTTATTATTTTTATAGTTACGCTCAACTAATTAAACAAAAGAATATCAAGGTTGGGGATAAAATTAATATTGTTGTGCCAACCGGTAATTTTGGTAATGTTTTGGCGGCTTACTATGCTAGCCAGATTGGGCTGCCAGTTAATGAGTTTGTGGTTGCTTCAAATGAAAACAATGTTTTGACAGACTTTTTTACTACCGGTGTTTATGATAGCAAGCGACCTTTTAAAGTCACAAATGCGCCAGCGATGGACATTTTAGTATCGAGCAATTTAGAGCGACTGTTATACTTTGCCAGTGATCGTGATGCTTCAGAAGTTCAATCATATATGACAGCATTAGCTAATGAAGGTCAATACAAATTGTCTGAACGCACACGGCGCAATTTGAAACAGTTCAAATCGAGCTTTGCAACACAAGCACAAGTGAGCGACACTATCTTGTCGGTATTTAATCAAACCAATTATTTGATTGATCCTCATACTGCTGTTGGGCGCTATGTATATCAGTCAATCAGTAATCAAGCAACGCCAACTCTGTTAGCGGCTACTGCGAGCCCATATAAATTCCCACAGACTATGTTATCAGCGCTTGGTGATAAGCCAATTGAAGGCGCTGAAGCATTGACAAATTTGTCAAGTAAGACAAATACAGACATTCCAAGTCAGGTGCTAACTTTATTTGATAAACCAATCTTGCATCAAAAAGTAATTACACCAAATGATATTTTAAAATCTTTAAAAACCGAACTCTTTGATAAATAAGACACAATATTTCGGTAAAATGTACGATATTAGGACAAAATAATGAACGTTTGCGTGTATAATATAATTATATTAAATGCAAGGAGAACGTAATGTCATATCGTGAATTAGATTCTGAAGTGTGGAGCGCCATTCAACAAGAAGGTGCCCGTCAAAACCGGACAATTGAGTTAATTGCTTCCGAAAATTTTGCTTCAAAAGCTGTTCGTGCAGCACAAGGCTCTGTGTTAACGAACAAATATGCTGAAGGTTATCCTTACAAACGTTATTACGGTGGTACTGAGTATGTTGATGTAGTGGAACAACTCGCTATTGATCGCCTTAAGGAACTATTTGGTGCTGAATATGCAAACGTACAACCTCATTCAGGATCTCAAGCTAACGCAGCTGCCTATATGGCATTCTTGAAGCCAGGCGATAAGATTCTTGGGATGGATTTGGATGCTGGTGGTCATTTAACACACGGCGCCAAGGTTAGTTTTTCTGGTAAAATGTATCAGTCTTATACTTATGGTCTTGATGCTGAAACTGAGCGACTAGACTATGAGGCAATTGCCAAGCAAGCACGTGAGGTGAAGCCACAAATGATTGTTGCTGGTGCTTCTGCGTATTCACGTATTATTGATTTTCAAAAGTTCCGTGATATTGCCGATGAAGTCGGTGCATATTTGATGGTTGATATGGCACATATCGCAGGGCTCGTGGCGGCAGGATTGCATCCTAACCCAGTTGGCGTTGCTGATGTTGTCACTTCAACGACACACAAGACGCTACGTGGACCACGTGGTGGTGTCATCTTGTCACAGGAAAAGTATGCAAAGCAAATTAATTCAGCTATTTTTCCTGGATCACAAGGCGGCCCACTGGAACATGTTATTGCTGGTAAGGCTATTGCATTTGGTGAGGCATTACGACCAGAATTTAAAGCGTATGCAAAACAAGTCATCCTCAACGCGCAGGCAATGACTGAAGTATTCAATGATACAACCGATATTCGTGTTGTTACAGGTGGCACAGATAATCACTTGTTTAACTTGGATTTGACCCAAACCGGTTTAAACGGTAAGCAAACGCAAGAGCTACTTGATTCAGTATCAATTACGACCAATAAAGAAGCATTACCTAATGAACAACTCAGTCCTTTCGTGACCTCTGGTATTCGAATTGGTACTCCAGCAATTACGACGCGTGGCTTTAGTGAAGATGACGCACGTCGAGTTGCAGAACTGATTGTAACAGCTATTCATCATCATGATGATGAGAAAGTGTTAAAGCAAGTCAAGCGTGACGCAGAAGTGTTGGCAATGTCACATTTGTTTGAATAAAATGGAAGCTGGCTTAGCCAGCTTTTTTGGTGAAATTATGATCAATAAAAACGAACAACGGCAACTGCAAAAAGAAGCATTAAAAACATTATCAATACATCAAAAGCAGACTGAATCAAATCGACTCTATCAGCTGCTTTTTGAGACAGCTGCTTGGCAGGAGACAGGGACGATTGCTGTGACATTGAGTATGCCAATAGAACTAGATACAGCGCCGATTATTGAAGCTGCTTGGTCAGCAAACAAAAAAACTGTTGTCCCTAAGATTGTTAATCATCAAATGATATTTGTGCCATTTGATGATGGTTCTAGCTTGCAGACAGGTCAGTTGTCAATTCGAGAACCTGTGACCGAAGTAGCTGTATCAGCCAACAAAATTGATATGGTAATCGTTCCAGGTTTAGCATTTACAAGAAGTGGCGCTCGTCTTGGATTTGGTGCAGGATACTATGACCGATTTTTGGTAAATTATACTGGAAAGACAATTGCGTTAGCGCTAAGTCCACAGATTAAACAAAATATACCCATCGAAGCTCATGATCAGTTAATTCAAGAAGTGTTAACGGTTCATACAACAAAAGAATAGAAATATCTTTTTTGTTGACAAATGAAGTTTCAGTGGTATAGTTAACATAAGTAGTTAACAAAAGTAACTACTTATGTTAACTACTTAGGGGTGGTGTAATGGAACAAATTAGTCAACTGTTTTCAAAACTGTATGACAAAGTGGCTATTAATTATCAAAATAGTCCGACAAGAAGTCAGCTTTTTCCGGAGTTGTCGGCTAATGATGAATATTATTTAGATATTTTGTATAGTCAATTAGAAACAACAGCAACTCAATTTGCAGATCAAGCGGGTATTTCAAAACCTGCGGCGACACGTATTGTCAAAAGATTTGTCGCCGCTGGTTACTTGGTTAAAAAGCCGTCTAAACATGATAAAAGAGTGATTTTTCTGACGTTAAGTCCAGAAATGTCACAACATTGTCAACAGAATTATCGCCTCTTTGATCAGGTATTCTTAGATGCGATATCAATTTTAGACGAATCAGAGCAACAGCAGTTGCAACAACTAATGCTTAAAGTTGATCGTAATTTGTAAAGGAAGTTCAAATGAATCAAAAACGAATTGAACAACGTGGCTTGTGGCTGGGCATTCTGATTAATAGCATTATGGCTGTGTCAGGTATTACGGTTTTTTTAATTACCGATATTGAAGCACTATTTGTAGATGCTTACTTTACTGTTATTACACTGGTTTCAGGAATAGTATCCATTATTATTTCAAAAGTTAGTAGCAAAAAGAGTCAACGATTTCCGGATGGTTTATTTGTTTTAGAACCGATATTTTCTTTATGTCAGTCGCTATTGACAATCATTCTATTGTCTTTATCAGTGATTACTGTCAGCGTTAAAGCCTATCGTTATTTTGCCTTTGGGGAAGGGCAAATGATGAATGTGGGACCTGTATTACCATACGAAATGGTAATGGTATGTTTATCTTTCACTTTATCATGGTTTTATGCGCGACAAAATAAGAAAATCAACAATAGTAGTACGATGTTATTGACTGAAACAAAAGGAACACTAATTGATGGCATTATGTCTTCCGGTATTGGCTTAGCAGCCTTGCTGATTTTCTTTATTCCAGTCAATTCACCATTACATTTTTTGTTGTATACTGGCGATTTTTTTGTCACGGTAACCTTAATTGCTTTTACTATCAAAATGCCTTTCCAAGTGATTAAGCTAGCTTTTATTGAAATTAGTGGCGGCGTGCTTCAAAATAAACAAGTTCAGCAAAAAGTTGAGCATGTTGTTCGAACAAATCTTACGGATGATATTTTAGTTAAGTCATGTGTTATTTACAAAACAGGAATGGCTTTTAGGGTACGAGTATTGATTAACGGTTCATCTCACGACAGCATTAACCTGAAAAAATTAGCACAGCAGAAACAACAAATCCTGACAGAATTACGCCATAAATTTGCTTTCATGAATCTCAATTTAGTTTACGACAGTTAACATCGTAATCTCATTGTTAATTTATTGACAAAAAATGAATTTTTTATCGTAATGAACCGTGTTTGACTGACTGGGCGCCAGAAAAATTCCGAATTTTGTATTATTTATTGATATCTTAATTTTTAAGAATTGGTATTGTGATATTGTTTTGATTTGACTTTTAATTCATGCTTTTCTAAAATAGCTTTATGTTAGAAAAGGGGAATTTATGATTGACAAAGCGATTTACAAGCAAATTTTAAAGTCCAGTTTTGACGCCCCAATCGACGTTGAATTTTGGGATGGTGAAACAGTGCATTTTGGGGAAGGCGAATCAATTGCCAAAATCATTATGCATGAACTCATTCCCATCAAGGAAATTGTCGCCCATGCTTCACTTACTTTTGGTGAAGCCTACATGGATGGCAAAATCGAGATTCAAGGTGACTTGCAAGAACTAGTTACGTTGGCTTACCGCTCACAGGATAGCTTTTTCAATAACAGCAAGTTTTCTAAATTAATACCTAAGCACTCACATTCTGAAAAAGTCAGCAAAAATGATGTGCAAAGTCACTACGACATTGGTAATGATTTTTATGAGATGTGGTTGGATAAAACCATGACGTATTCTTGTGCTTATTTTGCCAGTGAAAGTGACACTTTGGAAGCTGCACAGATGAATAAGGTACGTCACATTCTCAACAAGTTGCACGCCCAAGAGGGTGAAACACTACTAGACATTGGCTGCGGTTGGGGAACTTTGTTATTCACAGCTGCCAAAGAGTACGGTCTAAAGGCTACTGGTGTGACACTAAGTCAGCAACAGTATGACTTTGTCTCAGACAAAATTAAAGCAGAAGGTTTGACGGGTCAAGTAAATGTGTATCTAGAAGATTATCGCGAGCTAAAAGAGCAATACGATCATGTTACCTCAGTTGGCATGTTTGAACATGTTGGTAAAGAAAACCTAGCGGCCTATTTTTCAAAAATTGACCAATTACTTGTTGAAAATGGTACTGCTTTGATTCATGGTATCACTGGCCAACATAAAGGTGCTGGTGTCGATGCATGGATCAATAAGTACATTTTCCCGGGCGGTTATATTCCTAATTTGGCAGAGAATATTGACCATATTATGGACGCCCATTTGCAGGTTGATGATTTGGAGCCGCTGCGCCGACATTATCAAAAAACGCTTGAAATTTGGACCGACAACTTTCACGATGTCAGTGAAAGTGTGATATCTCGATACGGTGAGCGTTTCTATCGTATGTGGGATCTATATTTGCAAGCTTGTGCTGCGTCATTTGAATCAGGCAATATTGACGTTGTTCAGTATTTGTTGACGAAAGGTGCCTCAAGCACTAATTTACCAATGACACGTTCTTATATTTATCATGCAGATGTAGCAAGTGGTGTTAAATAATAAAAACTGTTCAATTTTAACGTTAATGTCACGTTAGAATTGAACAGTTTTTTAGAACATTTTTATTAAAATAATGCCGCTCAACATAATCAAAATGC
Organism: Leuconostoc falkenbergense; assembly: GCF_014634805.1. GTDB lineage: Bacteria > Bacillota > Bacilli > Lactobacillales > Lactobacillaceae > Leuconostoc > Leuconostoc falkenbergense. The sequence continues at coordinate 4,960 of NZ_BMBS01000011.1, read as the reverse complement.
CGATAACCTGAGTCACTGAGACATTTTGACGTGATGATTTGAACAAGCCGAATTGTTGCACTAACATTGCACCAACCATAACACCTAGTGTTGAAATGCTGACGGTTAAACCGGGACCTAATTTAGGAATTAGGAGTGACATTAGGGTCACAAATGTACTACCAGCAACACCGGCTGACCAAGATTGTGGCATTTTAACGCCACGAATGAAGACTTGCCATGTGTTGGGTTTGAGGAAAACGAGTACAATGAGACCAATCACAAACGCCCAGAGTGCACTTACTGTTGGGTTGTCAATTAGGCTGCCGAGTTGTCCGTTGAAAGTTGATTGCACAGTACATAAGACACCAGCACCAAACGCCCATAAACGCAAGACCAAGCGTGAGGATGTTTGATTGTTTTGCGTACGGCTGGCGAGTGTTTTCCTTTGAGTGGCTAATACAACGACAATGTAAGTTCCCAATAATAACACGATCAGACCAACAATACGCAGTAACGTCATGGGAATAATATCAACGTTGAACCAGCCAACTGTTTCAAATAACATACCAGCGACAATTTGACCTAGTGTGGGTAACATGACGGTTTCAACCGCACCAATTTTTGGAAAAAGTATGATACAACTTGTGACAAAGACTAAGCCAAACAAGCCACCGCTGAGTAACCACAATGGTGCTGAAAAGAGATCAGCAATTTTAGCAAAGTCACCAATTATAATTGTTAATACGAATAGAAATAGTGTACCAACGATGTAGCCTAGAAAACTGGCGGCTATTGGGGATTTAAGGCAGGCGCTTAACTCCGCATTGATAGCGTTTTGTGCGGCTAAAATTAATCCGGCGCCCAGAGCAATGATTAAAAATAACATTAAACTTGCTCCGTATTCGTCTTTTGACGTTCTTTGATTGTCACAGTTTCACCACCAATAATGACACGATCACAAATATTAAGGAACAGGCCATGCTCGACAACGCCTACTTGACCTTCTAAATATTCCGCTAATGCATAAGGATTGTTAATGTTATTTAAATGGCAATCAATAATGTAGTGACCCGCATCAGTAACTAAAGGGTCACCATTTGCTTGGCGTCTTAATTTAGGAAAGAATCCTAGGTCGGTAAATTGACGGAATAATTGGCCATTACCGTAAGGAATCACTTCAATAGGTAGCGGAAAACTACCTAAAGTTGCGTGAACTTTACTTTCGTCAACTATCCAAATATTTTCGTTAGAGTTTTTAGCGACAATTTTTTCCATTAAGAGGGCAGCACCGCCACCTTTGATACCATTCAAATATGTATCAACTTCATCAGCGCCATCGACAGTCACATCAATATGATCGACTTCGTCAATATCCACAATGGGAATGTTGAGCTCAGCACAGTGCTGGCTAGTGACTTGTGAAGTTGTGACGCCGACAATATTGATATCTGCTTTTGCCAATGCTTCTAGGAAATATGACACAGTCGAGCCTGTGCCTAATCCGACAATCATGTTTGGTTTAATATATTGTAAGGCCGCTTCAGCAGCTTGCTTTTTTTGTAAGTTTTTATCAGTCATTATTAGCCTCTAGTCGTCACTTTTGCTTGGTTAGCAAGTCCTGCGTCAACTTCTTGTTTGTTGGGAATGGATACAATTGCGCCTGACCGACTGACTGTCAACGAACTTGCGAAGCAACTGCGTGTAACAATCATATCTAAATCAGTCATATTTGCAGAAATATTGGCGGCAACCGTACCAATAAAAGTATCTCCGGCTGCCGTGGTGTCAACAGCTTTGACTTTGAAAATGGGTAATTGATTGTGTTGATTATGGACGTTATAGTACACGCCATCGCCCCCAAGCGTGATGATGGTGTTGTGTAATCCCTTTGCTTTCAGTTGGTCAACGAGTGCAGGTAATTTTTCAGGGGCGGTTGTTGGTTCAGTGCCCGCAAGTGCTGCTGCCTCCGTTTCATTAGGGATGATTAAATCAGTGTTTAGAATTATTGTATCATCTAAATGTGACGTAATTGGGGCTGGATTTAAAATAGTCAGTGCGCCATGTTTTCTCGCAATGGCAAACCCTTCAGCCACAACAGCAGTGGGGACTTCTAATTGCGCGACAACAACATCAGCTTCGGCGATAGCTTCTTTGGCTTGCTGAATATCAGCTACGCTAAGGGCCATGTTGGCACCGCCGTATACCATGATTGTGTTATGACCATCATTTTCCAGCATAATAGTTGCTGAACCAGTTGGTTGCTTTTTAGTAAAAATATACTTTGTGCTGATATCTTCGTCATCTAATAATTGCTTAAAGGCACGGCCACGTTCGTCATCACCGACTGCGCCGATGAAAGTAACATCTGCCCCTTGACGTGCAGCTGCCACAGCTTGATTTGCGCCTTTACCACCAAAGGTACTAGCTTGATTTTGAACCGCAATTGTTTCGCCTTGTTGTGGCATGCGTTCAATCATTTGAATGGTGTCGATATTGAGACTACCAATGATCAGAACTTTATTTGTCATGATAGTTTACTCCTTAAGATAAAATGAGGTTAAACGTTTTACCTGAGTTAGGACTTTATTATAAATTAAAAAAATGTTTAAGTCAAGCAAATAAAAATCCCCGAAAACTACTTTAGATTTCGGGGAAACATAACATGTTTTTGTTTTGATTAGTCCAATAATAGTTTGGCCGTGGATTCTCGGATGACTAATTTAACGTCGAAAAACGCGGTTTGGTAAGGAAGATTAGGATGGGCGAGACGTTGCAAAATCATATTCAGTGCTGATTGCCCAATTTCGGCAACTGGTTGCGCGATAGTGGTTAATGATGGCACCATAAATTCAGCGTAGTCAGTATCATCATAACCAACAATTGACATATTTTCAGGTACTTTAACATTTTGCCATGTTAAACCACGCAAGACACCAATTGCCATTTCATCATTTAATACAAAAGCAGCTGTTGCCTGACTTTGTATTAATTGGTGGACGACAGCCAACCCGCCGTGTTTAGAGAGCGCTGATGAAATAACTGACACAGGCGTCACGTTAGCAGCTGACAGTGTATCTAAAAATCCGGCGCGACGCTGGCGCATATTATCGGTTAATTCATTGGGTAATATGAGGGCAATATCTCGGTGGCCCAAAGAAAGTAGATGGCTTGCTGCTAAGCTACCACCGGTAAATTCATTGGTTTGTACCATGTCTTGTGCGTTGATATCGGCATTCTGATCTAATACAAGATAAGGAATATGGCGCTTTTTTAAAAAAGCATTCACAACATCGCGATTAGGTATTGGACGGCCAAAAATCAAAGCCTGAACGCCACGTTCCACTAATGAATAAATTGAACTTTGCAAGTTATCAGCAGTAGATCCGATGAACACAAGGTTAACGTCTTCAGGTGCGTTGTCCTGCATACTTTGAATGATATCAGCAAAAAAGGGCATTCTAAATGAGGGGACGATAATGCCAATCAAACGACTATGCCGTACCTTTAAATTACGAGCGGCACTGTTTGGCACATATCCCAGCTCATCACGAGCTTGTAACACTTTTTTGATAGTTTCTTCTGAAAAGCGTTCTCCCTTATTATTCAAAATTTGTGAAACAGCTGTAATTGAGACATTGGCCTTTTTTGCCACGTCCTTAATGGATATCTTATGCATCTTTTCATTCCTTGTTCTCATACTTAGTATCTATTGTACCAGTAATTTTTTTGAAAACGCTTCCAATTTCAAAATAAATATGTTACACTGTTTTCGGTTAAACGTTTTACTTAAAAATTATTGTTTTGCAAGAGAGGAATAGGTTATGTTTTTAATTGTTAATTTACTTGGCATTTTTGTTTTCATTGCCATTGCAGCGCTTCTGTCTAATGACAGAAAGAATATTCAGTGGCGGTCCGTTGGCATTGTGTTAATTCTTGAAATTGCACTTGCCGGATTTTTCACACAATTTAAAGCTGGTCAAGTTGCGGTTCAAAGTGCAGCTGATGGCTTTAATTGGTTAGTTTCAGTTGCATCACAGGGAATCGCTTTTGCATTGCCAGATTGGTTGACAGCTAACAATGGCGGACCAAACTTTGTGACTTCGGCATTGTTGCCAATTTTGTTAGTTGTACCTTTGTTCGATATTTTGACTTATATTGGATTTTTACCTTGGCTCATCAAATGGATTGGTAAAGGTCTGGCTTTTATCACTGGGCAGCCAAAATTTGAAGCATTTTTCTCAATTGAAATGATGTTTTTGGGTAACACTGAAGTGTTGGCCGTTTCAAAGTCACAACTAGATAGCATGTCAGCCCGTCGTAATTTTACGTTGGCTATGATGTCAATGAGTTGTGTCACTTCTGCTGTCATTGGTGCTTACACACAAATGGTGCCGGGAAAGTATGTACTAACTGCGATTCCATTGAACATTCTTGGTGCTATTATTGTCGCTGCTATTCTAAATCCAACTAAGGTAACTGCGGAAGAAGATGTAATTGTTAATATTACTGAAAAAGGTGAAAAGAAAGAACCTTTCTTCTCATTCTTAGGTGATTCAATTTTAGGTGCTGGTAAGTTGATTTTGATTATTACTGCTACTGTGATTGCCTTTGTTTCTCTGGCAGCCTTAATCAACCAATTGTTTAGTTTGACTGGATTCCACTGGGTGACACTTGAAAATATTTTTGGTGTTATCATGTTTCCTTTTGCATGGTTGCTTGGTTTCAGCGCTGAAGATGCTTTCCGTTTGGCACGCTTCATGGGTACTAAATTAGTAACGAATGAATTTGTTGTTATGGGTGAAGTTTCAAAGTCAATCATGGCAGGGAAAGGCGTTTTCGCTAATGAACATGCTCGTGCCGTACTGACAATTTTCTTAACAAGCTTTGCTAACTTTGGCACATGAAGTGAACCCAATAACTTGGACAAAATAAAAAAATGTCCAGAAAGTTATTGGGTTTTTCTATGTCTAAATATTCA
>NZ_BMBS01000010.1 GCF_014634805.1 Leuconostoc falkenbergense | reverse complement strand
AAGACGGCAATGGTCAATTTACCAGCACAATTCGTCACGTCTAGTACAGCAGATATGAAGGGACAAAAATACTCAGATCTAGTTGATTATGCTAATAATTCGGAAAAGACAAGTGATTTCAATAATGAATCCATGAACGATTTAATTGACTTAAAGGAACAATTTAGCAAACCTGGCTATGCCAACCGAAATTCTGCGGTAACAGAAACGCATCCAATATTTGGAAGCGATAAACTCAATTATGATAATCACGATGTTTCTGTATTGAGAAAAGACTTGGATGAGGCTCAAAAAAATGGCAATAATATCCATGAACTTGCTTTTTCAATTAGAGGCGATTGGTTAGTTAAAAACAATCTCTATGATCCCGAAACTCGTATGATAGACCAAAATAAATTGAAGCATGCAGAACAAGAGGTTGCTAAGACGCTAATTAACAAAGGATTTAATTTACCTTTGGGAGAAGATGAAAATGACATTGTTTGGTTTGGTGTGATTCATCAGGATACTGACCACCTAAACATGCATCTGTGGTTTGCTAAAAAAAGCCAAGAAACGCGGCCTGAGATGGTCAAGCAAGAAGGTAAGTACAAAGGGCAACCAATCGGCGTTATACCTCTAGAGATGATTGAACAAGCCAAGCGACAGTTTAGAAAGCAATTAATGTCATCACGTGAACTAAGGCGGCATCAGGAAATATTGAAAGGCGTTGGTGGTTTTAAAAAAGAAATTATTGAGACAGCACCAGAAAACCTCTTAAATGACCGCCATGCCAAAGCCATCAAGCAAATTTATGATGCTTTACCTCAAGACATGAAAGGACGGTGGCAGGTTGGTAATGCTCATTTAACAGCTGAAAAAGGCAAGATGGCAAAAGCAAATCAATTAACAAATCAACTATTAGACGATTTGTTTGCCAAAGAGCTTAAAACTGAATATGAGGGTTTTAAGTCGCTGGCACAAGGATACGACGCCATTAATATTGAAGACCATGGCATGATGCATAAGGGACAACGCAAATGGTCTGAGAATAAGGAAGAGGGATTAAGGAAACGCTTAGCGAATCAACTCTACAAACATTTGGCACAAATTGAAGACATCTCAATGAATGATATTGACCAACAAATGTCTGAATTGCTAAGACGTGTTAAAAAGCTTGACAAAGGTGGTTACGTAGACAAAACTAAAATTGCATCTAACCCTCAGGAAAAAAATTCCCCCTCCAAGCCGTTGATCAACAATGTAACCCCAAATTCAAATCACATAGGTGATCAGATGCCAGTGCGGGGTGGTTCGTTTAATAAAATTAGTCGCTTGTGGCGGCAGGACATCCGTGCTGAGATAAACGCAGAACGTCAATTCTTAAGAAATCAAAAGAAAGTTGAACAAGAAAAGGCTCAAGAAGAATATGAGTCCCAAATATCAAGAGGAATGTAAGGAGAAGTTATTGTAACAGCAAATGATTACTTATACGTCTACTCAAATGACAAGGAAGACCGTTATCATCATCTACCACCACTAGAAATTGCGGTAAAAATATCTCGTATCCTATCAAAAAGATTTACAGTTAAAGATTTGATCTGAATCGTCGTGAAATGCTTGCAGATAAATTCAACATTACTGATTACAGTTTGAGCAAATTATTGAAAGCAATGCAAAGTGATGATTATTGCTACGCTATGATACATTAGTAGTGAGGACACAAATGATTAATAGTAAAGATACACGCAACATAATGAAAAAGTCTTTAATATTCCGTTGTTAATCGTAAGGTCATCATTTTTTATAATAAAAAAAGAGTGTACGTTACATCCACTATAAACAGGGCTAATAATAGCTGTTCAATAGTAAGAATTTGGTAGTATAATATGACTATGTTTAAGAAAGTATTTAATAATCGATAATTAAAACATGATTATGTAATTTAACAACATTTATTAATTATCCGTTTTACTTTTGGTCAAGTAAAGTTATGAGGAGTTGTCAATGTCTTTAGGTCAGGGGTTCGAACCCGTAAAAACAACAATAGGTCAGATGTTAATTTCAAGAAAATATCAAATTCCCGATTTTCAGCGAGAATTTACATGGGGAAAATCAGATTTTCAAACACTCGCAGAAGACATATTGCAAAATGAAAAAAAATCAGCAACGCTATTTTTAGGAACATTTATGTTCATAGGTTTACAAGGCGATGATGTTGTTAAGATTACCGATGGACAACAGCGACTGACTTCAATTTTCATATTCCTAGCATGCTTAAGAGATAGGCTATATGAAATTGGAAAAGACAATTATGGTGATGCAATACAGGAGCGTTTTTTATGTCAGCGAGATAATGAGAATGCACTGCAGGCTACTTTGGAAACTAATGCTACGTACGAATATGTTGACTATATTTTAGTAAATAAAAATCCGTACTACGATGATGAAAATTTTGGCGAGAATAACGACGAGATCCAAAAATTCAAAATTGCCCAAGAGGTTTTTAAAAAAGTACTCGAACATAATTCTGATCAAAATGACGAAGAATATTTCAAATGGTTATTGTCAGTCAGAGAAACAATTACGAAAGCCTTTGCAATAAACCTATTTTCCGCTGATAAAAAAGAGGCTTATTTAGCATTTGAAAGTTTAAACTCAAAGGGACAACCGTTATCTGATCTTGACTTAATAAAAAATAGAATAATTTACACTGCTGAAACCCAAAACTTTATTGCTAAATTTGTTGACATGTGGAAAAAGGTACGTGAAAAGAACGCTGACTTAAAACAAAAAATTTTTGTGGAATATCAACCACACGGTTCAATTGATCAATGGTTAATGATTAGTGTTCTAAAATCGAACAATATTTTAGATGACGATTTTTTATATCTCGAAAATTATCAGTTATATAAGTCTTTTAAAAACTATTTCACAAATATTAGTGAAGGAATTGATAGTACATATTTAAAAATCATTAATCAATTTAAAGTTTATTCTGAAGCATTACATGAAATTTATTTTCCAAATATAAATAATTGGCACAGCCAAACTGGTAAAAGAATATATAGAGATTTTGGATTCTTGTCTTTGCTATTGAATAGTGATTATATAAATGACGTGTCGTTATTGGATATGCTGACTGAGCTATTTATGGTTGCCTACCACAAACACAAAACTACACATTACTTTACCAGCACATTACTCTTAGAAATAACCGATTTCATTTTGGGAAGCTGCATCCTTTTTGGTGTGGTTAGCCAAGTATCGCAACTGATTATTGGTCAAAGAAGAAAACAAGTTCTTTTTAGGCAATCTTTGAAAAATATTTTACACGAGCTCAACTTGGCATCAAGTAAAGCAGAATCTTATGCGTCTGTTTCAAATTTAAAAGCATTAATGTTTCTATTTTATCGTGCTAACAAAAACAATAATCTTTATACTAACATTCATTTCACAAAAAAAACAGGAAACGATAAAATTAAAATTTATGAGAACATAACAACAAAATACATATTAGAGTGCGTTTTTCTTTTCGAAAATAACGTTTCACTTGTAGATTCGGGCATGTCTGTTGAACATATTGTGCCAGAATCAACTCAGAAACAGTATACGAATAATTTAGGTAACTTAACGTTATTAGAAGATTCTATTAATTCCGGAGCAGCGGATACGCCTGTGAGCGACAAAATTGAAAACTACTATTCTCAAAGTAGAAATAAAGATGTCTTACAATCCGTGATACCTCATTTTCAAAACATTATTCATCAAGAAGAAAAAATTAAAATTGACGAGCGAACTCGATTTTTAGAGTCAAAGTTTTTTGAGTATTCTGAAAATCTTTTTAAAATTTAGTTTCAGTATACTGTAGATTGCAAGAATTAACCGAACACTGCAAACTGCTGAAAAACCTTTCGTGGTGATTGCCAGTTGAGTGTTTTCATTGGTCTCGCATTGATCCAATGATTAATTTGATCTAATTCTTTGGCGCTAACTGTTTCAATTTTGCGTTCTTTCGGTATAAAACGACGGACGTATCGATTTAATATCTCATTACTCCCACGTTCTTCTGGTGAATATGGGTGCGCAAAATAGACTGGAATGCCTAGTTTTTGCTCGATTTCGTTATATTTTGCAAATTCTCGCCCACGATCAACAGTGATTGACTTGCCATTTTTGATCCCTTGAAAAAAACGAATTCAGACTGGTGACCCCTTCAATATACCAATGTGGTGATTCAAAAAGACAGCGATAGCTGGTGTTAGCGTGTCATGACGACCACGTAGATGACGTTTTTTCAATGCCAACGCATGAGCAATCTCAGCTTTATAGGGTGTAACTTGATGAATTTCAATCGAAACGGTTGAAGGAGAGCGTTTAATAAAGCGCGCAATGGCACGAACAGAATAATTCAATTCGAGTAAAGTTTGAATGACAGTGCGTTCTTGAGATGATAAACTAGTCATGAGTCGCAGTTCCTTTATGGTTGTTTTAGACAATTACCATTAAAGGCGCTGCGGCTTTTTTATTCAAGTGTTCGGTTTAATTTTACAATCTACCGTTTACACAGACGACCAGGAAGACAGTTATTATCATACAACCACTAAATATTGCGATTAAAATATCTCGTATTCTGTCAAAAAAATAACATTAAGAATATTGACAAAAATCGTCATGAGATTCTTGCGGATCAATGCAACATGGCGAATTTCAGCATCAGCCAGTTACTCAAAGGTATACAGTAGCAAGACCATTTTGAAAAGGAACAATATAATTTGAAGTTGTAATCCGCTAAAAATTCTTATTGATTTTTATAATCAGTCTAGAATTGGTCTGTTGATTAACTGCCCCCCAAAAAAAATAAGCGCTCTGGTAAGTATGATTGGTAAAAAAGGATTTTTTAAGGATCTCCCTACTAGGAAGAAATAAGTATTACCAATTCCATAGGGAACAATAAAATATTTGGTGTATGATAATAAGTCATTATGCTAGATGTATTTGGAACAATAATGAAGTCCAAGCAGCCATTGGTTGGTATATCAATTTGTATAATTGCCATTGCATATCAAATGTCGCCTAAGGAACTGAATAAAAATAGTCCAATTTATTGATTTCTGAGCATATAGAGTTGATGTTATAATAACTGTAGGAATCTTTTTATACGGGGGAACTTTATGGCAAGACTAGATTTGAATAACCACTTGCTTAATCAGGAGATTGGAAATTCGAAAGTCATTGAAATTTATCGTGATGGTAAATTTATTGGGAAGTACACACTTGAGAAACCTGAAGCCATAACAGAACTTGAAGTAAGTAAAGTTATAAATTCCGGAAGCAAATATTTCGTACCAGCATATCAACGAGGATATCGCTGGACTAAAAAGCAAGTTGAGGATTTGTTAGATGATATTTGGAATTGGGAAGAAAATGCTAGATATTCTTTACAACCGATTGTAATCAACCAGTTAGAGGATGGTCGAATAGAGTTAGTTGATGGGCAACAGAGACTAACGACTATTTACATAATTTTAAAAGCATCTGGATTGGATAATATTAAGTATCAAATTGAATACAAAACCAGAAAAGGAACAGCGGAGTTTTTAAAATCTTCTTTGGGTGACGAATCGAAAAGCTCAGAAAATATCGACTGGTTTTATATGCATCAATGCTACACGACTGCTCAAAGTTACTTTGAAAACCATAACCAGGACCAATGGTTGGATAAACTCTTAGATAGAGAAAGAGGGGCTTTTTTTATTCAGTATCAAATATTGAAGGAAGTAGATTCTCGTAAAGTTGAGCAGATTTTTACTGGACTAAACGCCGGAAAAATTCCTTTGACCAATTCAGAACTAGTGAAGGCACTGATTTTAAGAGAAAATAATTTTAAAAACGAGACTTATCATAATGAATTTGTCGAAATAGCACAAGAATGGGATCGAATTGAAAAAAGACTTCAAGAGCCTAATTTTTGGGCTTGGCTGGGACAAAATTTAAGTAATGATTCACCTCATATCGATTTAATTCTTGATGCTGTTGCTGATTTAATCAAGCAGGAGAAAAACTATAATCTTGAAAAGAAAGTATTCCAAGAATTATATAGTTACAACGTTATTAATAAATATTTTCATGAAAGAGACAATATAGGCATCGTATCGACTTTTTGGAAAAAAGTTAAACAATGCTTTATGACATTTGAAGATTGGTATTCAGATAATGAAATATATCATCTTGTGGGCTATTTGTTAAATGCGCAAAAAGTCGATATTAAATCTTTATATCAACAATATCTTGAACATGATTTTCTGGATTTTAAGACATTAATAAAAAAGATAAATTTTGATGAATTATCATTGGAATCTACAGATTTACGAAAAGGATTGTTGCTTTTTAATATAGTAACATGTATCAATACTAAGTCTAAGTTCCGTTTTGATGACTATGTCGAAGGGAAATACGATGTAGAACATATATCACCACATAGTCGTTTTGATAAAATTCAAAATCTAAAAGAAAGAGTGGAATGGATTAATTCTATACGTGATGCCAATTTACCTATTTTTTCTTCACTAGCATTTGAGTGTGTGGAGAAAATTGCCGGAGATGATGAAAAGTTTATTGATTTTTATAATTCTGTAATTAGACTAACAGAGAGTAAAACCTGGGACAGGGATAACATAAATAGATTGGGTAACCTGTGTTTACTTGATGCAGAAACAAACCGTGGATATGGGAACAAACCGTTTCCTTTGAAGGTGAAGGCAATTGTTAAAATAGACATGAAACAATCTAGATATTTATTGCCAACAACAAAGAATGCTTTTTTGAAATATTACTCAGATTTAAATGTTAATAATCTGACATGGGATGAAAGCGATGCTGAAGCATATGAAAACGTGATAAAAAATACTATGTTTGATTACTTTAGATGGGAGGAGACAGAAGATGAAAAGTAAAGAGAAGATGACTTTACAAGGGCTCCTAAGTGATGAAATATCAATTCCCGCTATCCAAAGAGATTACGCTTTTGGAAGAAGCAATATTGAAGGCAAACAAAAGAGAATAAATTTTGTTTCTAGTCTTTCAAATGTTATTAACGGTAATGAAAAAAGTCTTCATCTTGATTTCATCTATGGAAAGCATGTTGGCGATTCTTTTATCCCATTAGATGGACAACAGCGAATTACAACTTTGTGGTTATTGGCTATTTATCTATCAAGGAAAAATAATAAAACGGATGATTATTTATCTAGATTTACTTATGCTACTAGAACAAGCACAAGAGAGTTTTGCTCAGCAATCATTGAAGAAGCATGGAATCCCGACAAAACATCTGTTGACTATTTTCAAAGTCGGAAATGGTTCTTTAATTCTTGGCGATATGATCCAACAATTTCTGGAATGCTCGTAATGCTGGAGGAAATTCATAAACAATTACCTAATGGTGGTAATTATGATAATTTAACTAAAATCACTTTTTCTTTTTTGGATGTAGAAGAATTAGGGCAACCAGAAGAATTATATGTAAAAATGAATTCTCGTGGAAAACCGCTATCTGAATGGGATAATTTTAAAGCAGAATTATTTGGAATTCCTGATTCCGATGACTTTAAAGATTGGATTGATAATGATTTTTTAGATTTCTTTTGGAAACTTGGTAATGACGGAGAAGACAAGGCTGAAAACGCTGAAAGCAGAATGCTCAGATTTTTTTATTTAAATATATTTTTGAATAGACTAATGGATGAGCAAGAAAAGAATAATGACGAAATAATGCAGTTTATTCATAAAAGCTGGGATACCCTTATTGATTATCAGTTCCTTTCAGATATAAAACACTTTATAGAGATGCTGGATAAATTTAAAAATGATATTAGTCAATATGTTTCGGATCGCTTTGTTTCAATTCGTGAAAATGATTTTTTTAAGATATTAAAAGCAACTAAAAATGATGATTTTGTAAGAGATTTAGATTTATATTTTGCATATTGGAAGTATATTAGTCAAGTAAATGAAGAAACGTTTGATATTGATGAGTTGTTTAATGTTGTACGAATTTCAACAAATATTGAGGAAAGTTATAGAAAGGAAGTAGGAAACACAAGAACCTCATTAAAATCTTTTGAATATGCTATTTCGTGGCAAAAAGGAATAATAGATTATATGGCTACTCAAGATTTAACTAATATCTCTTTTGGTGCATATTCCGATGAACAAAAAAATGAAGAAGTTGTAAAAGCTAAACTAATATTGGAAAATCCGGCATGGGTAACACCGATATATAAAGCTGAAAGCCACCCGTATTTTAACGGAACAATTGGATGGATACTCAGAGTGGCTAATGAAGATTTAGGGGAGTTCATAAAATACTCTAAATGGCTACTTAAAAAATTTGATAAAAATGGGATCAAAGATAAAACAGAAATTGCAGATATGTTGAGATATTCTGATATTAGAATGAACCGCTTTTTTCCAAAGAATTCCGGCGATGGCAATGTATCTAACTTATTACGCGATAGGTCATGGAAAAAATATTTTCGAGATAGAGGGTATAAAAAAGAAAAAATCGATATTGAATGGATAAAACAATGGTATAAAACCGATTTTATTGATGTTTCTGAATTAGAAGTATGGAAACAATGGATTATTTCTTATCCAAAGATTGTTAATCGTATTGGAGCTGTTGATGTATGGGAAGACACCGTTTTTGGCCTTCTGTGGCGAGTTGGAGTTTTCAATTCAAATAAATTTAGTTTACCTATAATTGCTGCTCAACAGTATCTTGGTGATGAATTTTCGTATAGTGGGAATATGGATGAAACAATAAATACTGTTAACATTAATAAATCTAGAGTTGTGCAGCTATCGTTTGATAACAAGAAACAAGATTTCGTTATTGCGAAAGATGATGTGACCATTGAATCAGTTTCGGCATTACCGCTTGTTAGTTCAATTGATAGATTAAAAAAAGTATTGGATGGTCCTATTTCAATAAAGTAGGCAAACAAAATTAGGCTTTTAACTGACAAACGATAACCTGCCGGTGTATTGGCTGCCCACATATCACTGTGTAAGCACTTTGGGGTTGCCGCTCGCTTTCGCCTGAGGGCTCGTCCTCAACTATGGTTAACTAACCCCGTGGTATTAGAAAACAACCAGTGCTATATGGAGGAGGCTTTAGCTCCATGAAACTGGTTCTGAAAACACCATTACAAGTTTTGTAGAAACAAAACTGTTAGCATCATTTAGAACAAAAATTAGCTATTAAACGTAATTAATTAGAAAACAAAGAAACACAAATATCTCAAATGCAAACATCATTAAATAAGCAACAGCAATTAGCGGTTCAGTACAAAAAATTTTAGAAGAATTTAAGGCAGAAACAAGGAATTTAAAAGCATAAGGGCCCCACAAGGAATAAAAAAGATGATTCTTCTCCAAAAGAGACAATAACAGACTATATAAAAAAATTGCCACAAAAGGAAAGTAAAAAGTGGTGGCAATTTAAAAAACGAGGGCAAAAAAATGATTGATTCAAAAATTATGGAGACAACAAAGTCTATTTTGAAAGATTTTGGCAACACATATTTTTCAGATAAAGGCACTTTAAGGCGCAATAAAGTAATAGAAGACCTTGATGCATACACACCTATGTTGATGAAGGCATTACTAGCTAATCAACTAATTCATGACACTTATACGGAGTCAATTGTTATAGATGATAAAAATGTAGAACTTTTTAAGTTAAACCAATTTATTGAAATGTTTACGTATAAAGAATACTGGCAAGATAGCTATACAAAATTTGAGAATAAAATTGGCCTTACTGCTGGTGGTAAGTTTATTGATGAGACTGCTGATGTTGTTCTAGATTTTCCATTCAAGGATACTGTTTTAAAAGCTGGTATGACGAAAGAAGATCAAAAAGACGCTAACGAACCCTTTTTGCATGAAACGATAGCTAGATCTGAAATTGATCAGTTATTAGAACCTAAAATATTTGTAAATGTTACTAAGTATGATCAAGAAAGTTTAGACGGTGCATCCACTGATAATTTTGATGACGATAATTTGATCATCAAGGGAAATAACTTGATTGCTTTGCATTCTCTGAAAAATAGATTTTCTGGTAAGATTAAAACCATTTATATTGACCCACCCTATTATTTTGAAGCTAATAAAAAAGAAGATACATTTAAATATAATTCTAATTTCAAACTTTCTACATGGCTTGTATTCATGAAAAATCGTTTGGAAGTTGCAAGAGACTTATTAAGTCCAGATGGAGCAATTTTTGTACAAATTAGTGACGATGGTGTTGCAGAAGTTCATAGACTTTTAAAAGAAATTTTTAATAAGAGTGATGAAAATAATTTTATTAACAAGATAACTGTGAAAACCAAATCACCATCAGGATTCGCTAGTGTCAATGCAGGAGTCTTTGAGACAGCTGAATATATTTTAGCTTTTGCTAAAAATAAAAAACAGTGGACTTACAATCAACAATTTGTTGAAGCTAGTTATGATGAAAATTATAAATTTTATATTCCTAATAAAGAAGAAAGCTACAAAAACTGGAACATATTGAACTTATTCGACTTTATCGCTGAGAAACAGGGATTTACAAATAAAAGAACTGCTATAAAGGAATTGGGAAGAGCTGCTTTCCATGAGATGGTTGCGGGTTTTGCACTTGAAAATAAAGATAAAGTTTTTCGTTATACCGCAATAGGCAATAATGCAGGAGCAGATATTGTTATAGCTAGGGATACTTCAAAGAAATCTCCAGATGATATCATTTCCATGCCTCGTGAAAAATATTATGATGTTTATATCAGGAACGGTAGTGAGCTTGCTTTTTATTCAAAAAAAGTAAGAGCTATTGATGGTGTCGATGTTCCAAGCATTCAACTCTCAAACATTTGGATGGATGTTCCTTATGAAGGAATTGCAAAAGAAGGTGGGGTAACACTTAAAGGTGGAAAAAAACCTGAAAAATTAATCCGAAGAATTTTGGAGATGAGTTCGAATCCTGGAGATATAGTGTTGGACTTTCACTTGGGGAGTGGCACAACAGCATCAGTAGCTCATAAACTTCAACGAAAGTATATTGGTCTTGAACAACTTGAAATTCAGATTGTGGATATCAAAAATAGGCTTCAATATGTTATCGCTGGGGAACAAGGTGGAATCTCTAAAGATGTTAATTGGCAAGGTGGTGGTTCATTTGTCTATGCTGAATTGATGGAAAAGAATCAAGGTTATCTCAAAGATGTCCAACAGGCCGAAACGACGAAGCAATTAGAAGATGTCGTTAATCGTATGATGGTGGGTGGAGCTGATTTTGATTTCCAAGTTGACGTCGAAGAAGTCTTACAAGATCCTGAATACCAAGCCATGGCATTGGCTGATAAAAAGCAGCTGATGGTCAAGGTCATTGATAAGAATCAGTTGTATTATGCTTACAGTGATATGGAAGATCGTGATGTACAAGAGCTGATGTCTGAGAGTGATATTGCCTTTAATAAGAGCTTTTATGGGGAGCGTGATCTGTAATGGCCAAAAAGAAAGCACGAGAACTTGTCTTACCTATTGTTCATGAAATTAATGACTATACGAGTGACTTTTTAAAGAACGACGAACCTAGACATGCGTTTGTTTATCCGGACTACATTAAGCACAATCTCAAACATCAGTTACGTGATTATCAAAAGCAATCACTGTACAACTTGAATTACACGCAAAAGGATGTCAATGGTGCTAGTCGCTTTAATCAGTTGTTATTCCATATGGCCACTGGTTCGGGAAAAACTGATGTGATGGCAGCTGATATGCTGTATTTTTACCATGAATTTGGCTATCAAAATTTTCTGTTTGTCGTTAATACAAACGCGGTGATTGCTAAAACCCGTGAAAACATGCTGAATGTTCAGTCACCAAAGTACCTCTTTTCACAACCACTCAATATTGATGGGATGCCGATTGAATTGCGAGAAGTCACCCGATTTCCAACAAATAGTGAACCAGGCGTGATCTACTTGTGGCTCACAACGATCCAAACTTTAGCAAATGAATTAAATACACCACGCGAAAATGGTTTAACTTATGCTGATTTAGAGAAACAGAAGTTGATTATACTAGCTGATGAAGCGCATCATTTTTCTGCCGGCACAAAGAGCAAAGCAGATCAAAAAAATAAAGCGTGGGAATACGTCTTAGACCGTATTCGACAAGCTAATAAAGCCAATCGACAGTTAGAATTTACAGCCACGATTGATTTGAATAACGAGTTTATTTACGAAAAATATCAAAATAAAGTTATTTTTCAATATGATTTAAAAGAGTTTCAAAATGCTGGTTACTCAAAGAAAATAGCCCGTTTACAAGCTAATTCTGATGATAATGAAAAAATGCTAACTGCAGTGTTATTGTCACAATATCGCAAACGGATGGCTATTCAGGCTGGTGTACCAGACTTTAAACCAGTCATTTTATTTAAATCCAATAAAATTAAGGTTTCACATACGTTTTACCGTCAATTTTTGACAATCATCGGCCAGCTGACTGTTGAAGATTTAGGACAATTTATTGCAACACAATTGAACACCACACAATCATCTACTTTGCGCCAAGCCTATGCTTATTATCAATCAATTGATATGGGGAGTTTGGTACGCGAATTGCAACGTGATTTTAACCAATCGAATATAATTGATGTTAATGATAAAGGTAACAAGGGGATTTTAGAGGACTTAGATAAATTTCACAAGTTGAATACTTTAGAGGAACCAAGTAATCCCGCTAGAGCTATTTTCGCGGTCGCAAAGCTTTCTGAAGGTTGGGATGTCTTAAATTTGTATGATATTGTCCGAATTGGGGAGCAACCCATTACGTCAACACAAACCAATAGTGAGGCGCAATTAATTGGTCGTGGTGCGCGCTACAATCCCTTTGTCTATGAAGAGGCAACATCGTTTACGCGACGGTTTGACCATAGCACGCCAGAATTACAGATATTAGAGTCCTTACATTATCACACGATTAATGATAAAAAATATATTGATAATCTGACAAAATCTTTTGAAGCAATGCAGCTCCAAGTTGAAGATGATAAAGACTTTGATATTTTAACCACGACAGTTAAAGCGTCATTTAAGCGTTCCGATGTCTATCAATATGGCAAGCTGTATTACAATGACGTCGAAGATGTCCCTGAGAGTGAATACAATGGGTTGGCAAAATACGGTGTTCCCGTTGCGGAACTACCTACCGTCAATATTGAGACGGCAACCCTAGAAGCAACTGCCTTTGATACACAAAATGTTGCTGGTATGAATGAGACACGACTGGTAAAGATTGATGATGCCCTCGTCAAAAAAGCATTGGCACGGAATCCTTTCTTCAGATTCAATACCATGAAAAAATATATGCCGACGCTAAATTCTATCTCGGAATTTATGTACGAGGCACAGTGGTTGGGGCAAATAAAAGAAATCCAAGCAACGGTATCGACGGGTTCAGATGCAGTGCTTAGTCGAGAAACACAGCTATTAGTCGTTGAAAAATATCTAGCCTATATTCAGCGCATGTTAATCATGAACTATAGGCGCCAACGCGGAACCAATAAGTTTATTGGGTTGCCAATTAAAGATGCCGTTCAGGATTATCAGAAGCGTGTTCCCGTGAACTATTCTGATGCTGGTGTTCATGGGTTAATTCAAACTTATGACTATAAAAAGGCACCTTGGTTTGTCTATAACGAGGCTATTGTCGATAAATTGGAACGCAGTTTAATTGAATTAATCCACGGATATGTAGAAAAATTACAAAGTAAATATAAAGATGTGTACCTCATCCGGAGTGATGAGCGTAATACTAAGGTAAAATTGCATGAATTTGCAGGAGATATCACTCATTATGCTGGTTTTTTACCAGACTTTGTGTTGTACTTGGCTAATGAATTTTATATTTATCAGATTTATATCGAACCCAAAGGAGATCCGTATCTTATTCAAGATCAGTGGAAAGAGGACTTGTTAACGAGTATTTCGCCTGAGAGTGTCGATGTTATTGGCGAAAATGATAAGGTAAAGTTGTATGGTGTTAAATTCTATGTTGCGGGTGATGCCCGTCAGGTACGAAACAAAATTCAAAATATAGCTTTCTAAAACAGGGTCTATAACTAAATTATCGCCCCTAACAAAACCTATTAAAACAGCCCCTTATATCTAACCAGTAGATATAAGGGGCTGTTTTTAATTTTATATGGTATAATAACCCATAAAAACTATAAGAGATTAGGTATAAAAAATGGCAATAAATAAGGAAAGCGTAGCATTAAATGTAATCAACGAATCTTTGAAATTACCTTTTATCAAAGTAGATCGCTCTGATTTTTTAACTAAAACATTTAGTAACAAAATAGATGATATGCCAAAGTTATTCAAGGAAGGTCCCCAGGCTTTTTTTTCAAAAGAAGAACTCGATCGTATTGCTAGTAACGTTATCAATTCAAATGTATTGAAATCCTCATCAATATCATTTGCAAGTGGGTTACCAGGTGGCGTAGCTATTGCAGCAACCATTCCTGCTGATATGGCTCAGTTTTACGGATACTCTTTAAAACTAGCTCAAGAAATATCATACGTTTATGGATATCAGAATATTTGGGATAACCAAGATGAATTAACGGAAGATGCAAAAAACACGCTAATTCTTTACTTAGGTATCATGTTTGGTGTGAGTTCCGCTGGATCAACTATTCGTATTTTATCTAATAAATTAGCCTTACAAGCACTAAAACAGCTTCCTAATAAAACGTTAACTAAGCATCTTTACTTTACAATATTGAAAAAGGTACTGGCTATATTTGGAACAAAATTAACGAAAGCAACTTTTGCTAAGGGAGTATCCAAAGTTATTCCAGTCGTAGGGGGAGTTTTATCAGGAAGCATGAACTATCTGTCATTAAAACCAATGGCTAACAAACTGAAAGATGAGTTGGGTAAATCCGTCAATTATACGCAACAAGATTTCGAACAAGATATCAAAATATTAAACGAAGAAGATGTATTAGTTACTGAGTATGAGCCAAATGGTACAACAACATACGATCCGTCTGATATCAATCAAATAGACAAAATTTAATTAACGGGGAGGTATATGATGTCTCAACAGATTGTACTGCCAATTAAAGACTCAAACGTATTAAAGATGGTACAGGACACCTTATTAGATAGTTTTCGCGCTGGTCGTCGAAACTACACCATCTTCCAAGTTGGAAAAGCCACTCTACTACGGGTGAGTGATGTCATGACGTTAAAAAAATCAGATGTCTATAATCCCGATGGAACTGTTAAAAATACGGCCTTTATTCATGATAAAAAGACAGGCAAAGCAAACACCTTATATTTAAAGCCTGTCCAACAAGACTTGCTACAATATCATGATTGGCTGCTCCAAGAAAACATCATTTCTGACTGGTTATTTCCTTCAACGGCACATTCAGATCGACATATTACTGAGAAACAGTTTTACAAGGTAATGGCGCGCGTGGGGGAGCTATTAAGCATCAACTATCTAGGCACACATACCATGCGTAAAACAGGTGCTTATCGCGTGTATACGCAGTCGAATTACAACATTGGTCTAGTCATGCACTTACTGAATCATTCTAGTGAAGCTATGACTCTAGCCTATCTTGGCTTGGATCAAGCAAGTCGAGAGACGATTCTCGATCAAATTGACTTTGGATAATGGTTCTGCTCATAAGTTAATAAATTGGACTATTTTGTTCAGTTGGTTGGATTAATCATCAAAAGACAAAAAGATCTATACCAACTAACGTTAACATAATCGCTGCTATACAAAGTAGCGTAGGGACAGGCTTTCTTGAACCTGTTTTTTGTTTGTGAAATAGCAAAATTCACAAGCTGCCCATAATGCAGATTTTTTTATTTCACAAACACACATGTTTGATGTATTTCACAAGCGACTGTGTTTTAGACCAATTGCTGTTTTGACGTATGTTATACTAATTACAGCAAACAAGTTAAGATGGTGGCTATCCTGAGTGGAGGTGGTGCTTATGGTGTTAAAACTGTAAACCCAGATTCTAGGAAAGGAGATGCCTAGTGTCCGTTTCGGATACTTTACAGCTAATGATTGGTTTTGGGACATTTGTCTTGATGCTGGTTGGATTAGTTGTTGAGCTGATAAAAAGCAGCAATAAAAAATGATCATCTTGCTTTAGCTGGGCTGATGATCATTAGATGAATTATTAACTTAGCCACCGTCGATACGGGTTTGCTAGGAGTCGTAGTTAGCGCTACGGCTCTTTTCTATGTCTTTATTATAGCATAGCTTTTTCTTTTGTCACAAATTTAATGTTTTGTTCGCTTGCTTAATCGAACGCTTGTTCGTATAATGAATTATACACAATTGTTTTTGGAGGTTGCTGATGGAAAACGCAATCACAACTGAATATGATTATAGCAAAGAAAAGCGTGGCGTGTTTTTTTTAATTGATTCAAAAAGTTTCTACGCCAGTGTTGAAAATGTTGAGCGAGGCTTTAATCCATTAAAGGGCGATTTAGTCGTGATGTCTGAACAAGCAAACACGAATGGTGGTTTAGTCCTAGCGGCCTCACCAACAGCTAAAAAGGACTTAGGCATTAGTAACGTGATGCGTCAACGTGATTTACCTGATGTGCATGACTTGTTTATCGCACACCCTAGGATGAATAATTATATTGCTGAAAACCTAAAAATCAATAATATCTATCGTCAATACACCGATGATATTAACTTGCTGCCGTACTCGATTGATGAGTCTATTTTAGACGTAACCCACTCTTGGCGGTTGTTTGGTAAAACTCCTGAGGAAGTAGCTTTTAAAATTCAAAAGCAAGTTAGAGCAGAAACGGGTGTCTATTTAACGGTCGGTATTGGTGACACGCCTGTGCTCGCTAAAATAGCCTTAGACATTGAAGCAAAGCACACTAGAAACCTGACGGGTGTTTGGCACTATGAGGATGTGCCGACAAAATTATGGCCCATTACGAAACTTGATGATGTCTGGAGTATTGGCTCCCGTACGGCACACAAACTTGAAGTGATGGGTATCCATTCAATGTACGACTTAGCGCATCAGGATCCGTATCTATTTAGAGCAAAGATGGGGTTAGTGGGTGAGCAATTATTTGCCTTATCTTGGGGCATTGATCGTACAGATATGACTGAGGTGGTCGTTCCTAAAAGCAAATCATACGGTAATTCTCAGGTCTTACCACGTGACTATAAACGAAAAGAAGAAATTGAAATTGTTGTCCGTGAAATGGCAGATCAAGTGGCGACCAGAATTAGAGCACACAAGAAACAAACTTGTTTAGTCAGTCTTTTTATTGGTTATTCCTTTGCAGAAAGCGAACGCCAAGGGTCTCATGGTTTTAGAAAACAACAAAGAATTGATCCCACTAATGATACCCGCAAACTAATGGCAATTATGGTGGCTTTGTTTGAAAAGCATTGGCATGGTGAAGTGATTCGTAATATTGGGATTGATTATGGCGGCTTAATTGAGGACACTGGCGTGCAACTTGACCTCTTTGAGCAACCAGAAAAATCAATTAAATACAACAAGATTGATCAAGTTGTTGATGAAATTCGAAAACGGTTTGGCACCACAGCCCTGATGCGGGCAATGTCCAAAGAAAAAGGCGGTACGGCGATTAACCGTGCCAGCCTGGTTGGTGGTCATAACGGAGGTAACAGCTATGAGTGATGCAGAATTTAGTAAGATGATTAACAATTACTTTCAAAACGACTATCGCGAGCGTGGTAAGGTGAAGTGGAATGGCTATTTTCTCTCAGACCATACCTCAGCTTTAAAACGTGAAGCACAAGCAAAAAATGCAGTTCCTGTTAAATTACCAATGATGTCCTTAACGGCTTGTCAAAATATCTTGCGTCATGCCTCAGCGAATTATGAATTTGTGACTGTACAACAAAATATTGAGGACACGGACGGTCACTTAGTACCTAACCTAACAGGTTTGGTCGATGGCTTTTCTGATTTAGGGGTGTATATTAATGAGTCCTATATTGCATTTGAAAATATTAGAGCGGTGGTGAAAGAAGAATGAATCAAATTGATGCAGTCATTGTTGATATTAAAAAAATGTTTGCTAAGCAACCTAACACAATCTATGAAGTAAGGGTGGTCGATCAGATATACTCAAAGAAGGTCAATATTTTCTTTGAATACTATAAAATTGGCAAAGCAACACACTCACAACAAATTGCTCGCTTAGACAGTGAGTACAGAGAACAGATACCTGAAATCATTGCTAAAATACGCAAAGAAACGGGCTTAACAGTTAACACTAATATTTAAACAAAGGGGGTTACAAATGATAATTGATGAACATAGACAATGGCTAATAAATTTTTATAAACAACGTGAATGGTATCAGTATTCACCCTTTATCCGACTCAATTTTTTGATGGAAGAAGTTGGTGAGCTGGCACAAACAGTGCGAGCCATTGAACTGGGGCGTGATCATCCCGGTGAAACATCACAAACACCTACGGAGCTTAATGAGCATCTCAAAGAAGAATTAGCCGATGTTTTAGACCAGGTTTTGATTTTGAGTGATAAATATCATTTAGATGTCGACGAACTAATTGTTCAAGGTGAAACCAAATTAAAAAAGCGCTTTCATGAAGACTAAGAATTCATGCTATAATGATAGGCGTAAATGATACCAGTGGCATTTACAACGCGCTTAACCATTGGGTACCAAATGTTATAGTTCGGTAAAAGCTCTGATTATTCAGGGCTTTTTATTTTGTTATGAATTGTGATGACGCGGCCAATATATCATTAGTGCTAATACAAGTGAAAGAATGAGAATAATTAGCACCAGCATCGCTAAGACACTTTTGATGCCAAAAGCAATAGCTAGACTTATCAAAATAATAAGTGGTAAATAAAAGTACCAATATGAAATCAAGTGATCAACAAATAAGATTCCTAAATACAGGAAGGTGTCAAGGATGTTTCCAAGCAACCAGAACAAGAACATCGCCAATAAACATGCACAAAAGATTAACATGATTGTATCCTCCTAATCAGACAGTTGTGTGAGAAAAAGTGAAAAAGGATTCTTCATCACTGAGGGATAATTCAATAGATTCTTAATACCAAAATGCGATTGCTTGTGGAAAGTGCAGACAGGACAATCAACTGTGGTTGGATAACCATTAATAAAACAATAATCTGAAAACATCTGTGGCAAGATCCGTAATAGCTTTACTAATTCGATTCATAATTGTTTTCCCTCTTGTAAAAAAATTTCTGTAAATAAAATTTATATTGAATAAATATGTCGTGTACGATATAATTATTTCCAGAGGAGTTAGTCATGATTAAAAAAGGACAATTATATGACGAACTGTGTTTATCGATATATAATACAAATCGTTATTTTCATCGCTTGTATGCAGAACTGTTAGGGGGTTATGAGTTATCTTATTTACAATATATGTCATTGCTCATTATCTATAAGAAAGAAAAAGCGAAGTTGATGGATATTGGCGAGGAGTTAGAGTTGTCCAGTAATACATTAACACCCGTTATTGATAGATTAGTTAATAAAGAGTGGCTCATAAAAGTACCTAGTGAATTGGATAAACGTGTAAAATATCTAAAAATATCTGAATCGAAACGCCCAGTTTTTGAGCACATACTGTCAGATGTTGCAGTTGTCCGAGATGAACTAGTGGTGGCTAGCGAAAAATCTGTAATTTCAATGATTACCGAAAATGAGTCTTTAAACAAGACATTACGGGCAATGATTTTATCGCACAATAATAAAATAGAGGAGAAAATTAATGACGAATTATGATGTGATTTTTATTGGTAGCGGACATGCAGCATGGCACGGTGCACAAACCTTAGCACGTGAAGGCAAAAAAGTTGCCTTGATAGAAGAAAATAAAGTTGCTGGGACTTGCACAAACTTTGGGTGTAACGCTAAAATTTTATTGGATGGACCAGCAGAACTAATTCATCATTTGCATCACTATCATGGTATAGGTATTAACGATACACCAAATATTATTTGGCCAGAATTGATGGCATATAAGCACCAAGTGATTGACCCATTGTCTGACGGCCTGGCGCGCATGCTTTCGGTAGATGGTATTGACATTATTGCAGGTCACGCTGAGTTCACTGGTCAACAAACATTAATAGTTAATCATGTAGTATATCAAGCAGAGAAGTTCGTGATTGCCACAGGTCAAAAGCCCGCAAAATTAGCAATTCCAGGAGCTGAATTGCTACATGATAGCACTGAATTTTTAGAATTGCCTGAAATGCCAAGTTCAATCGTGTTTATTGGTGGAGGCTATATCGCAATGGAATTTGCTTCAATTGCTCGTGCTGCTGGCAGTCAAGTAACCGTTATTGAATATGGTGATCATGCATTATCTGGTTTTGATAGAGAATATTCTCAAGAAGTTGTAGAAGATATGATTGATAGGGGCATACATTTTGATTTTGGACAACGTGTATCTCATGTTGAACTTGATGAAAAGCAAAAATATTTGGTCGAGACAGCTCAAGGTAAAAGATATAATGCTGACTATGTGATGGACACAACAGGACGCGTTCCTAACATTGATAATTTAGGTCTGAAGGCAGCGGGTGTTGAATATAATAAGAGTGGTGTTGTTGTTGATGACTATCTTAGAACTTCTAATCCTAATATTTATGCAAGTGGCGATGTCATTGCGAAAGCTATACCACGCCTCACACCCACTGCTACCTTTGAATCACAGTATATTGCAAAAAAATTATCGGGTGATTCAGATCCCATTAAATACCCCGTAGTACCGTCTATTGCGTTTACACTTCCACGACTGGCTCAAGTGGGGATTTCAGTTGATGATGCTAAAAATGATGAAAGATTACGGATTCAGGAAATTCCTTATGGTCAACTCATGCGCTTTCAAACATTGAATGACGTTAAAGCAAAAATTAAGCTTGTAATTGACCAAGACAAAAAATTAGTGGGCGCGTCTCTAATTGGTGATTTCGCGCCAGAGGTTGTTAATGCACTGGTTCCAGTTATTAATAATGAGTATACTTCCCGTGACATACATGGCCAAATTTTTGCCTTTCCAACTCATTCTGGAATTATATTGCCCCTGATTGCCAATTATTTAGCCTAGGAGAGAATTAATGAAAGCAGCGATTATAAAAGAATATGGTGATGTTACACAACTTGAAATTACGAATACCAATAAACCTGTTGTCAATAATGATGAAGTTTTAGTTGAAAACGTGGCTACGAGTATCAATCCCATTGATTACAAAGCACGTCAAGGTCTACTTCAATCAATGTTTAACTGGCAATTTCCAGTAATTTTGGGATGGGATGTAGCTGGTAAAATTGTTGCCATCGGAGATCAAGTAACAGATTTTAATATAGGAGATGAAGTTTTTGCTCGTCCAGATATTGATCCTCTTGGTTTAAACGGGTCCTACGCAGAATATACTGCTGTTAAAGCTGACAAGTTAGCTTTAAAACCTAGCAATATTAATTTTGAACAGGCCGCTGCGGTCCCTTTGGCAGGCTTAACAGCTTTGCAAATGTTGAGGCAACTTAATTTGCAAGCAGGACAAAAAATATTGATTCAAGGTGGTGCAGGAGGAGTCGGAATTTTTGCGATTCAATTAGCCAAACAAATGGGTGCTTTCGTTGCTACTACTGCGAGTGCTAATAACAGTGAATTTGTTGAATCATTAGGCGCTGATTTAGTGATTGACTATCACAGAAATAACATTGATGAAGTACTGTCTAATTATGATGCTGTGCTTGATACCGTAGGCGATATTGAACGTGGTGTTAGCATACTGAGGAGCGGCGGACATTTTGTGACAATTTCAAGTTCATTAACTGATGATCAAAAAGCAGTATCGGATAAGCACGTCATGGCAGGTTGGTTACAGCCTAATGGTGAGGATTTAGCGTTATTAGCTAACGAAATTGAGAGTAATCATTTGAAAGTCGTACTAGACAGTACTTATCCGTTTACTACCGACGGAATCCAATCTGCCCAAAAGCGTATTGAAACACATCATGCCCGTGGGAAAGTTGTTGTTAAAATAAAAGATAAAGCTTAAATTTTTAAATCAATAAGGAGAAATATATGATTGGAACTATTTTAGTTATTTTCGTGGCTATCGAGGCCATTGGTATCATGATTTTAGAAATGTTTGGCTCATCGGGCCAGCAGGCTAAAGCATTTGAATTGGAAGAAGCTTTTGTGAAATTACCAGGAGTCAAAACTTTATTAGCAAATCAAGGTATATATAATGGACTTTTTGGCGCCTTGATTATTGGAACAGTTTTGCTTTTGACAGGATCACAACAATTAGTAATGCTAAGGTTAGAAATGCTTTTTGTTCTGCTAGCGGCAGTTTATGGTAGTCTCACTGCAGCCAGAAAAATTATTATTATGCAAGGACTTCCTGCTGTTCTTGCGCTTCTTTTGCTATTTTTTTAATATATGTATTATTTAGAAAATAAATGTAAGATGAATGGAACAATACTCTGAAAAAATGAACTTTGTTATTTATGTACAGTAACTTAAATTGTAAGTTTAGGATTGATAAATTATAATCGTTCTTTTGACGGTGCAGATAAGATTAAATTATTGATTTATTAACAACGGAGCATTGGCACTTAAAATTAGTCCCTTGGACAAAAAATTACGTTTTCATGTAAGAAAATGAAAACGTAATTTTTTTTTGAAAAGACTTGCATTATCCTCGTATCATGTATACAATATATCCATAGATAATTAAGGTGAACAAACAGAAGGGGAAAATATGAAATTTTGGAAAAGTGCTGAATGGGAGAGAATTAGTAAACTCCGCGGTCTGAAGTTATTATTAGTTGGAATAGCTGTTATTCCAAGTATTTATGCGGTTATTTTTCTTTCCTCTCTCTGGGATGCATATGGAAATGTAGATAATTTACCTGTTGCCATAGTCAACAAAGATCGAACATCCGAAATTAATAACAAGGATGAAAATTTAGGACAAGATTTAACTAATAAATTGATTGAAAAAAAGGCATTAAAATTTAGCACGGTGTCTTCAAAAGAAGCTTCCAAAGGCTTGAAAAGTG
This sequence comes from Leuconostoc falkenbergense, assembly GCF_014634805.1. Taxonomy (GTDB): domain Bacteria; phylum Bacillota; class Bacilli; order Lactobacillales; family Lactobacillaceae; genus Leuconostoc; species Leuconostoc falkenbergense. The sequence goes on along the minus strand of NZ_BMBS01000010.1, from coordinate 29,284 downwards.
GGAAGTATTACATGACACTGACAATACCAGAGGACTTTACAAAGAATGCCGGTACGTTGTTAAGTTCAGATCCCAAGACTTCACAAATTATTATTGCCCATAATACAGGTCAGAGTTTTATTGCCGAAAAGATGACCGCGTCTGCTGCAACAAAAATCCAAGCCACTGTCAACAAATCATTACAAAAGGTTTATAACAAAACTATTTTATCAGCGATCACTTCCTCTGAGGGTGGGTTGAAGTCAGGTTCTGACGGAGCGTCAACTTTGGGCCAAGGTCTTGGCAAATTAGCTGATGGTGGTAATAATCTCAGTGATGGTGCTAAAACATTAACCACTGGTGCATCATCTCTGAAAAATGGATTATCTCAATATACACAAGGGGTTTCACAGGCAAATAGCGGCACAAGTAATTTGGTCAGCGGTACGGTTTCTGCAGCAAATGGATCCACCGCATTAGCTAATGGCACTGGACAATTAGCCAGCAATATGTCACTGTTAGAGTCGGGCAGTCGGCAGATAGCACTTGGGACGCAACAATTAGCCGATCAGCTACAAAAGATTGGTAATGAAATTAGCAACCAGCAAAAAGCAAAAACAAGCGACCTAACTAAACTTGAAAATGGTTTAGAAGATTTATCAGATTCTCTTTCGGCTCTGGATAAATTGGAAATCCCCACAATTAGCATAAATCAGACACAATTAGAAGATGATTCTGAAAATTTGGCGTCTTCACTTGGTGCAACGGGCCAAGATGTTAAAAGTTTAAGTGAGTTGAGTCAAAATACAGAATTTAAAAACTTTCTTGCTAGTAATCCAAATTTTGCAGAGCAATATGCAGCCATAATGGATGGCTTGTCAAATAATGTACCAAAGAGCATCAAGGCAGCTGGGGACATAAAAGGACAATTGGATAGCTTAGATGCAGTTTTGCCAGAATTAAACGCGCTGAAAAAAACACTGTCTTCTTTCAAGGTAAAGGCAAAAGAGGGCTCCTTAGCTGCTGAGATGGCTAAAAGCACTATTGAGACGTTATCGGATAATTTGACAACTATCAGTCAAGGGTTACTTAACGACGCGGTACCAGGAGCACAAAAGCTTGCAAATGGTGCAGAGAATCTGAACGCCGGACAAAAAAGAGCTACTGCTGCTGTCAACCAATTAAATTCTGGAGCTGGTCAATTAGCAAGTGGCAGTAGCCAGCTCGCTATCGGAGCTACTCAACTCAGCTCTGGATTGAATCAATTGAATAATAATAGTCATACTTTGAACAGTGGAGCGACTCAACTACAAACAGGTTCTCAGAAAATTAGCGATGGATCGTCACAATTAGTTTCTGGATTACAAACCGCACAGCAGGGAACGCAAACGTTGGCTCAAAAACTCGCTGAAGGCTCGATAAAGCTCTCTGTTATTAATAGCAAAAAAAGCAACGTCAATGCGTTAAGCCAACCAGTAAGAAGTTCGCAGCACAACCTCTCAACCGTTCAAAATAATGGTACAGGAATGACACCGTATATGATGTCTGTAGGACTATTTGTCGGTATGATAACTTTCAGTGCGATTTATGATTTCGTTACTGTTGCAAAGCGGCCGCGAAACGGATTCGCTTGGTGGGCACAAAAACAAGCAGTTAATGTACCAGTATGGATTGCACAGGCTCTGTTATTAACGACTTTATTGTTGCTAGTGGATGGACTTGAGCCTAAAAGTATTCCACTGCTGTACTTATCAGCACTAATTGTCGCGTTCGCGTTCAACCAATTTGTGCTATTATTTAGTACTTTATTTGGTAAACTAGGCTCTGGTTTAATGATTATCGCATTAGTTCTGCAACTCAGTGCTAGCGCTGGGTCATATCCTATTGAGTTGTCAAATGGTTTCTTTCAAGCAATACATCCATGGATCCCGATGACTTTTTCTGTTCATGCATTCAGAGAGGTAATTTCGATTGGCGGTAATATTACTGGTGACTTGATAGTTTTGCTATCAATTGGTATTATATCAATGGTATTAACATGGGGTGTATATCATTGGAAATTAAAGCATAATAACCTTATTTGGTCTCAAGATTGATAATAATGTTATTTACCAAGAGAAGATAGGTGGAAATATTATAATGAAAATGTCCAAAGCTGTGGAACAAAGTTTAGTTGTATTGGTCATGCTTGAACTGCAAACAGACCATGAACCCGTGAAAAGCTATCTACTTAGTGATCGTTTACAAGTCTCAGAATCCTACCTTAAAAAAACAATGAGAAAGTTGGTTGTTGCAGGAATAGTAGATGCAATAGCTAGTAAAGAAGGTGGCTTCAAATTAGCTAGACCGACGGACAAAATTACATTACTGGACGTTTACGAAGCAATTGAAGGAGATGGCAGTTTTATACATTCTACACAGTTAGCAGATCGAATTTTTTTGAACCAACAGTCAGATAAACCTGTTGAAGATGTCCAAGAAGTTTTGGATGTTGCCATTGCTGACGTTCTGACGACTTTTAGCGCGGCCGAGCAGGATTTTAAAAAAAGATTAAAGAGTTATACAATTGCAAATTTAATGCAAAATGTTGATTCAACGCAATTTGGTGAAATTGATTGGCGCTAGCTCAACTCCAAAAATTGTCATATAGCAGGTATTTATAGATTATATTTTTCGTACAGATAGTGTTTGAGTTTTGCCAAGCACCGATTAAAGAGGCGACATCTTATTTGGATGCCGTTTTTTTATGTCCAATATATGTCATGAATTAGAAAGGAATGTCATGAAATTCTATTTATCAATTATCGCAACAGGCATTGTTAGTTTTATGGGAGTGTTAGTTGAGACAGCAATGAATGTCACTTTTCCAACATTAATGAATCAATTTAAAATCGAACCAAATGTTGTTCAGTGGTTGACAACTGGTTATTTAGTTGCACTATCTATTTTGTTGCCAATGTCTGTGGTTTTAATAAAAAAGTATAAAATTAAATCTCTATTTATTTCAGCAATACTTTGCTTGGTTTTAGGTACTTTGTTGGGTGCATTTGCTGTCAGCTTTGAAATGTTGATAGCAGCACGTGCGTTTCAAGGGATTGGTACAGGAATTGCGCTACCATTGATGTACCATATTATTTTGACACAATCGCCTAAGTCAAAACTACCTATTATGATGGGATTAGGTGGGATGGCGACCTCGATAGCTCCAGCGTTTGGACCAGCATATGGCGGGTTTATGCTTCAGACATTTGGTTGGCGTTATATATTTGTTGGTTTGTTACCAATTATATGTTTTTCTTTAATTATCGGTATTTGCAGTATTGAAAGTCATGGAATTGAAGAAAGCTCAGATATCAAAATGCCTTTTAATACACTTGCTTATTTGATTGTTGCAGTTGTCTCTTTGTTTTTATTTTTGAGTCATTTTAAAATTGTATTTGTGGTTATCAGTATAATAGCGTGGATTCTTTTTGGTATTACAAACAAGGTTCACAAACTTATAGAGCTAATTATTTTGAAACAAAGAAAATATACCTTACTACTGATTTCATTATTAACGTATCAGATGCTACTATTGTCAGTGGCATTTATCATTCCAAATTTTATTCAAATCAAAATGGGAATTAACCCAATGCAGGCTGGTATGTTTATGATTCCAGGTGCCTTTGTGGGCGCAATTCTTGCACCGCTTTCTGGAAATTTACTGAATAAGTTCAAAGAACAGTATGTGATCTGTTTAGGTACAGCACTAACAATCATTCCATTAATCATTATGATTTGTTACATTGAAATCTTATCCTACAATATATTCCTGTTGTTACATATATTAATGATGGTTGGTGTCGGTGTAACTTATACTAACTTAATGACACTATCATTGTCAAAATTGCAGGTCAATAACTTATCTGATGGCAGTGCAATTAATAATACTTTACAACAAATAGCCGGTGCTTTCGGTACTGTGATTAGCGCACAAATATTAACGTTCTTTTTATCTAAGAACGAACAAATTGGTATTGTAACAGGTAGCCAAGTTTCATTAATCCTTATTAGTGTGCTGTTATTTATTTCTCTATTTGGCTCATTTAGCGCCTTAAAAAAGTAATTTTAAGGGACATACATTATTAGATCAAAAACTCGGATTACTGCTGTCTAAATAAATTTGTCTATGACATAATCTTCACGTAAATTACAGCAATGGCATTTACAACGCGCTTAACCATTGGATACCGAATGTTATAGTTCGGTAAAAGCTCTGATTATTCAAGGCTTTTTATTTTGTTATGAATTGTGATGACGCGGCCAATATATCATTAGTGCTAATACAAGTGAAAGAATGAGAATAATTAGCACCAGCATCGCTAAGATACTTTTGATGCCAAAAACAATAGCCAGACTTATCAAAATAATAAGTGATAAATAAAAGTACCAATATGAAATGAAATGACCAACAAATAGGATACTCAAATACAGGATGGTGCCCATGATGTGGCCAAATAGCCAAAACAGAAACATTGCTAATAAACATAAACAAAAGATTAACATGCTAGGTTCCTCCTAATTAGAGAGTTGTGTGAGACAAAGTGAAAAGAGCTCCTTTGTCACTGAGGGATAGTTCAATAAATTCTTAATACCAAAATGCGTTTGCGTATAAGCACAGACCAGATAACCAAAATACCAGTCATGACCTGATTCACTCAGACCATCCGGGTGGTCAACAAAAAGGCGTTGCAGCCGCTTTAAAATGCGCGGACCAAAAATAACATCGTCAAAGATTTCTTGTGCTAAACCTGGATAGATATATTGACCGTTGCTTTTTAAAATGACTAACACGTTAGCATTAGTAGTGTTAGACAATGTTTTAGTTGTGAGTTTTGACATGAGTTTTCTCCTTATGGGGCAGGTGACCAGTATCGATCCAGCTACGCGTCGCTTTATAAGCGGACTGCTTAAAAGCCAAACATGCTAAGACATAAAAGCCAGCCAGGGTGAGTAAGACATACAGCATCGTGCCATTGATGACCATTAGTAAAATATCCAAACTGATAATTGTTGCGGCAATAGTAGTGATAACTTTGGTAATTCGATTCATAGTAGTTCTCCTTGATTATGTACGCACCAGGCAGAAACCATTTCCTGTCGGCCCTGCCTGTGATTGGTGTGTTATTTCGTTTTGACGAAGAACATGGGGACACAAGCAGCGCAGAATACAAGGGTGAGCGTAGCGAATTTACGAAGCCCTTTTATTCTGGGCTAGTGCTTGTTGCTGTGGTATCACCACCACAGCTTACAAGTCACTGGTTGTGGCACAATGTTTGACTCAAAGCGAAGTGGCACCCAAGACCTTGGCAGGACAAGCGTAGCGTGTTTGATCCCGCTTGCGGGTCTGGGGAGCACGGCAAAAAATTTTTACCGCTCATCATCTTCATGTGCAATCATAATCACACCAACTATGTAATAGAGTATGTAAACCAATAAAATGATTAACACAAATAATTTAAAAACAAATGTCCCCATATTGCCACGCTCCTATTTGTGATTAAAATTCCTCGTAATCTGTTGTCTCTTGTTTGTACTCCGCACTGATTTCACGTAAATCTAAATCATCTGCCCCTAAAATCACTTTTTCATCAAAATAGTGACGTTTACCAATTTCAACAGCTTGTGTCAGTTTCTGCTCATCTGTGAGTGTATCAGGGACATTAACTACCACTGTTCTAACCAATGTTTCCATATATTTAACGTTGACGATTGCCGTATTATTCTCCTTAAATTGTGGTTCTTAGGGTAACCTCAGCCAATTCTTCCATGATAAATGCGCTTAATCGCAGTGCTTCATCATCTGATAAATCAATTTCGCCAGAACTATTGCTTTGATTTTCGCTTACCAGTATTTCTGAGCCACCCAGAGGTTGTTTATCAGACCAAGAAAAGTAACGTATTGCTATATTTTCAATCACTTCATCATTCATTGTCATCTGTCTCCTGTTGGTTTTGCGTGTAATAGGTCAGTCCATTTTCTTCAACTTGATTGAACATTTGGATAAAGTCCTTATCAAGGATATTTTTCTTTTTGTTCAATTCAAATTGTGACCAAGTAAATTCCATTGCTTGATATTGACTGGGGGTAATACTGCTAGGCTTTACTTTGGTATCAAGGCAGAGCATAGCTTGATAAAATAACTTTGGGCTTTCTTTTTGCAAAGCTTGCAAAGTGTTGAAAATGGTGTTGACTAATGAAACACTAACGCTTGCTTCAACCATTTCTTCAAAGCCTTTACTTAATTGCGCTTTATAGTGACTAGTTGGCACTTTGGTCTCATTGAACAAATAAGTCATGTCAGCGATTGATTGTGCCATTTTGGCGATTGGTAATTTGCTAAAATCATCATAGAATTGCTTTGTCATTATTTTTTCTCCAGTTCATCAACATTGACTAATTTAATATTGTTGCCGTATTGGGTGTCTAAAAAGGCAAACGTGTCTTTCAAAATATAATCTGTAGAACGATTAGCGCCATAGATTTGTAAATAAATTGGATAGCCATGCGTGAGAACAACTTGCTTATCTGTTGAGGCATAACGCACGGTATGACCGCTGTTGCGAATAAGTTGATAATAAACTTCCATAAGAAATAAACCTTTCCAAAACTTTTTCCTGTTGGCAATCGCTCCAATTGAGCTGGTTGCGTCGTGACGGGTAACAATTGGCATGATAACCAAAGAAACACAAGGATTGCGCAGCAACTTGTTACGTCCTTGTGTTGCTTTGTAGAGACTGTTTGGCGCTTGCGCCTTACAGACTCTTTATCATGCGATTGTGAAAACGGCACAGAGCAAACAGAACAATTTGGTGCGATGCGAACGGAAGTGAGCCTTTTGAACCCCCAATTAACTTTACTGGTGTGGTATCAACCACGCCTGTCAAGTTAATGATCAGGGGGACTGGGGGAAGGGCTATGACTAAAAAATAGTCATGGCTTGTTTTATTGAGATATTGATTGAACAATAGCGTCAAGAATTGTATCAATTGAAACACTCGCTAGAATGTCTCCATAATCTTTGAAGTAAGTTCCGTTATGTCTCGCAAGACCATTACTAGCCACGGTTATCTCATCACCATTTTTTAGGGTTGCAATCACCACACCATTGGTAGTGATTAGCTTATTTACAATTTCAAATGGGTTAGTTTCTGTCATTTTGTTGCTCCTTGTCTGATTTTGGTGAGTGATAGTCTGGGCTGTTTAGCCACCATGCATTCATGATTTTAAACAACTTTTTACGAATGGTTGCTGCACTGGCTTTGGGGTTGCCACATACTAGTTCCGTCACATCTTTATTAAAAACAAGATTGGATAATGGATATTCTGCAAACCGCAATGAGAAGAAATAGTCATAGTCACCGTCATTGTAGTCATTACGATACGCCTGCAAGCGAATTTGTTTTAATTGTTTGTCGCAATCCCGCCAGCTCAGTAATTCTGCAGTTATTGAAATATTTTGTTCAATCATCATATAGTCAGTTATCAAGTCTTGATGAGGTTCATACCATGCCATAGTGTCTCCTTTACATCCAATCTGGTCTTTCATCACCATCAATACTGCCGTGAATATGATTTACTAGAATTTCGTTTGTGACCGTGATGTTGTTGTCTGCGACATAGCCAATTGTTAATCTATCAAATTTCTCATTTAGATGTTGATGGTGTACCCAATTGTTGTTGACGGGATAATAAAGTCCTAGCTCGGATAACTCGTCTTCCAATCCTGACCAAACATTAGCCGTTAAATCATCTTCATCATAGTCTTTAGCTTGATAAACAAGTTCTACGGCTTGAATAGCACCGCTAGGAATGAGTGCCATTACAGAATTTTGTAAGTAGATCTCCATTCTAATAATTCTGATATTCATATTTCACCACCATTCTGTATAGTACAAATTTTCTGAATCACTGTTGTAAGTAAATTCTTTCTGAAGAAAATGCCGTGTGTCTCTCAACACTTCAAAATAATAGCCGTCATAGTCTGTACTACCAAAGAAAAACCCTGATGCTGTTGGTAACAACTCTAGTGCCAAAGCATGGCTTGGCAAAACCTGTTCAATATCACTCGTTAAAGCCTCTAAGTCATCACGAGTGATAGCAATCTTCAATTGGTCATTAGGGTCTAAGTCAAAGCGTCTTACAAACCAATCTCTAATTTGATTGGCTTTACGCCATGAGTGAATAATGACGGCTTTACCTGTTTGCTTGTTCTCTGTTTGTAAATACATATCTAAGCCCATAGTCTTGTCCTCCTGTTGGCCTGTTTTGTGACCAATTTATTCTTATTGCGTTGTGAACGGATAAACTAAAACAAGCCAGGGCGGGTTTGCAAAGCTCGCGTAGCGACACGCAGTGCTTGGCCTTGCAAATTTAGCCCCAAATCTTTGGACTTTAGTCCTTAGATTTGCTTGACTTGTTAGAGTTTTGGTAGTCACAAAAGCAAGAATAGATGGTGCATAACAGCCAGCAGGCAGGAAAGCCATCACATTTAAACGGTTTGAAAATCGTTTGAATGTGATGGCTTTTTTTGAACCCCCAATTAACTTTACTGGTGTGGTAATAACCACGCCTGTCAAGTTAATGATTAGGGGGACTGGGGGAGGTTTGTGATGTCTCAGGAAAAACCATTTACTTTTATGAGGTTATTTAAAAGGTTGGTATATTGACCCTATATTAAACAAAAAGGGAGCTACAAAATGGCTAAAAAAACGATTGACCAACAAATCAAAGAAAAGCAAACACGTTTGGATGAACTAGATTTACAAGCAAAGGCAATTCAAGACGAAAAGCGGGCCATCAAAAAAGACATCAAACAACTTAATGACGCTCTTGTGGCTGAATTGGGACGATCACTGTTAGCCAAAATGAATTTGGAAACAGATGATATTGACCAGGCATTTGCTGAATTGAATCACTTACCAATTGACAAACAAGTTGGAGGACAAGCTCATGGCGATCAGTAAGGAAGAACGTGCGCAACTCAAACTGTTACCAATTCGGGGCTATTGCGATTGGAAAGGTATTCCTTACACAACGGATACTCCTACTGAGTTACGCATGGTTGATCACGATAGTTTGGTGGTTAGAACAAAATTAAACCGTTTTGTCTGGAACTCGACTGGTGTTAAAGGTGATTTGGTTGATTTCATCCACTACTACGAATTAGGCAAATCAGATGGTGACAGTAAAGGTCCTGCTATTAAAAATCAACTGGCCTACGCGCGCTTTGTCAAAGGTGAAAATATTGATGTCTCTAAACTGTACGAAGACAACACACCGCGTTACAAGTTTGATTATGACAAGGTCTTCAAAACTCAAGAAACAAACGTAGCCAAAGATTATTTAGTTAATCAACGCAAGCTCAATCCACAGTTCGTTGACAATTTATTGAAAAGTGGCGCAGTGGTACAAGGTAGCCGTTACCGTGAAGGTGATAAGTTGCATCAAAACCCCGTCATCTTTCCCTGGAAGGATGTGAATGGCAAAATTGTGGGCGCTGATCGTCAAGGGACTGAACAAGACTTTGAACATTACAAAAAGCGTGGCACATCCAAAAAAATCTTTGCTGGCAGTGATACCTCAACGGGTTATAACCTCTCATTTGGTTCAGGTGATAAAACATTGATTTTATTTGAAAGCCCAATTGATTTATTGAGTTATGCACAACAAAATCATCAAGACATGGTGAAAAGTAACGCCACGCTATTGTCTGTGTCTGGCACTGATGCTAAGCGTGGCTTGCAATATTTGAATGATGCGGTTGCTGCTAAGCAAGCCAAATTTAATAAGATCACTGTGGCTTTTGATAACGATGTCGCGGGGTTTAAAGCTGCAGATTACTTTGATCGATTTAGCTTTAAAAATCCAATTACTGGTGAAGCGATTGAAGCAGAACGTCATATTCCCTTACAAGGCAAAGATTGGAACGAACAACTGAAAGCAGGTGTTACAGGCCGTCGTGTCATGAGTATGACGGATAATGCTAATCGCCTAGATGCCTTAGAAAAACTTGCAGTGCAAGAGACACAAACAGGCAAACCTGATTATGTGGATGTCAAAATGAGCACCATTCAACCTGTTAAGCCAACTGTTGAGGAACAAACACCTAAAAAGGGTAAAGAGCGTCGTTCCAAAGCTGACCGTCGTAAGGAAAATGCTTTGAAGAATAAGCAGATTATTCAAGAGGCAATGGGAAAGGTGGCTAAGTACCAACAAGATCCCGCTGAACTCAAAAAGCTCCTTGACTTTACTGCTACTGGCTTAAATTATTCGGCTCGTAATTCAATGTTGATTCAACTACAAAATCCAAAAGCCACCTTGTTAAAAGGCTACAAACAATGGTCTGCTGATGGCATCCAAGTTAATAAGGGGGAAAAGGGCATCAAAATATTTGGCGCCCCAACAAACTTGAAAACCATTATTGACAGCAATGGTGAAAAGATACGTTGGGCGGATGCAACGCCTGAACAAAAACAGTTAGCCAATAACAATCAATTGGAAGTCCGCAGTGTAAAACATTATCCAGTCGAAACCGTATTTGATGTTCGTCAAACCAATGCCATAGCTGAGCAGTTGCCCAGCATGTTACCGAATCGTCCAATTGACTTAGCCACTGATAAAAGTCCAAAACATTTGGATGCGGCCTATAAAACGTTGTTGAAGTTCGCCGACAAACTTAAAGTGCCCGTCATTGACCAAGGTGTAGATGAACAAATTGCCAAGCGGCCAATGACCTGGCAGGGACAAGCAAAAGGGGCCTTTGTTCAATCAAAAACTAATAAGGATGAAAAATATATCCTATTGCGCAGTGATCTTACCCCAACCGATAAAATCCACACCTTAGCACACGAAATAGCGCACGCGCAGCTTCATTCTTTGCAGAGTCAAAATAATTGGCCCACAGCCATTAAAGAAACGCAGGCAGAGTTATCCAGCTATGTGATTACTAAAAACCTAGGCATTGAGCCTGGTGAAAAAAGCGTTGATTATATTGCGGGTTGGTCAAAGAACTTAAAGGCGCTAGAGGGTCAAAATACTGGCAAAATCATTAGTCAGGCACTCAAAGCAAGTACGGATGTTACTCAGTATTTATCGGATAACTTGAGCAACGGTGAAGTACGCCAACCAAAAACAACAAAATTGCTTAAGCCTGATAAGTTAGCGGTTGTCGAACAAAACTATCAGGCCATTAATCAAACAAGTACACGACACATGTAAAAGGAGCAAACACATGTCACAAGAAAACATTCAAGAAGTTACAGGCTTTATCACAGGCATTACAAAGTCTGCGGAAGTTAATATTTTATCCTTCCAGGAAAAGGGTCAACCAGGCGCCATTGCTTTGACAATTGAAACCAGACGCTACCACGAATTATTCCCAGCAGGCGATCCAATTTTAGGCATTGAGATGGTGGCCGTGTTACAACAAGTTGGCAAGAAATTACAAGTGATCTCAATTTATGATCCCGAAGGTGATTTTATTGCCGCTGATGAAGTGCCAGAACTTGGCCAATTGAATCATCAATTAGATGATGCCAAAAGCACTGATGTCTACACAAGTTTAATTGCTGACCGTCAAAAAGCAGTTGATCACATTGATGCGGGTACAAGCGAATTAGAAGAATTGGCCAGAGAACATGATGCTGCCAATCAAGTTCCTGAAAGCAATACGAATTATGGTGATCCCGTCACCGACCAAGGAGGGAATGAATGATTGAATTAAAACAAAACAATACCACGCCTTACCTTGATTGCTATACAACAGACATTAGTGCCAAAGTGATGTCTGATCCAGAAAAGTATCATGCCTACGAACGTGAAAGTATTACGCGTCGTATCATGGTCTCCTTGATGAAACAGATTCAAAATGCGCCTTTATTAGTTGGGCTACCTGGCGTTGGTAAAACAGCCATTGTGGAAGACCTGGCACGTCAATTGTTAAGTACCTCAGTTTCTTCCCTCAAAGGCAAGCACTTAGTTCAAATTAGTTTGGCCAACTTAATGAAAAGTAGCGATGGTGAGTCATTTGCTCATAAATTCCAAGCCATCATTGATGAATTGATTGCCAATAAAGATACAGTGATTGCCTTTATTGATGAAATTCATCAAATTGTTGGCACTGGTGCTGAAACATCAGGCAGTTCATTGGATGCGGGTAATATTATCAAACCAGCTCTGAGTCGTGATGATCTCCAAATTATTGGAGCAACGACTACGAAAGAATTTCACGAATATGTGGCGCGTGATGGCGCACTGATGCGGCGATTTGATTTGATTGAAGTGCCAGAACTGAGCTTTGAACAAACGAAGCGTGTTTTGTCTAAAGTCGCCTTACAACTAAATAACGGTATTGAAGTGACAGAAACAGTACAAGACAGAATTATGGCACTATCACAACGCTATATCACTGACCGTTACTTTCCTGAAAAGGCAATTATGTTGCTAGATGGTGCGTTAAGTGTCGCACGATTAGCTAATAAATCTAGTTTAGAAGACACAGATGTTGCCACAATCATCCATGATGATTATCATGTGCCTGAATATGTCATTAATCAGACGTCTGATGAACGATTATTAAACCTGTTACCAAGACTAAAAAGCCAGGTGATTGGTCAAGACACAGCCTTAGAAAAAGTTGCGATGAAACTGACTAATCGTGAGGCAGGTCTGGCCGATACCTCAAAGCCTGAGTCATTTCTCTTTATGGGGCCAACTGGTGTTGGTAAGACTGAGACCGCCAAACAACTAGCGCTAAATCTATTTGGTAACGCTCAAAACTTTATTCGCTTTGATATGTCTGAGTTTAAGTTTGCGGGGACTAGCCTAGAAAGATTTAAAGATCAACTCACAACTAGAGTCAGGCACACGCCTTATGCCGTATTGTTGTTGGATGAAATTGAAAAGGCTGATCCAGAAGTCATGGATTTACTTTTGCAGGTCTTAGATGATGGTCGTTTGAGTGATGAATATGGTCGGGTCATTAACTTTAAAGACTTAATCGTTGTCATGACAACCAACTCAGGGGCCACAGCAGTGATGAATCGTGATGCCAAATCAGATGCTGTTAAAGAAGACAAAAAGCGTCAAGCAAATTTTGAAGAACAACTCGAAATTGCCTTGCAAAGTGATGGTTACCGTCCTGAGTTTATCGCAAGAATTGGTGCCATTATTGTCTTTGATGTCTTAAAGATGGCGGACATGGTGCGAATTGTTGAATTGAAGTTGTCACGACTCAATCAAAAAGCACAAGGGAGTGGTTTCAATATTGTTTTTGACACACAAGAAGTGGCACGCTATATCCCATCATTTGACCTGGGATTTGAGTATCTAAATGGTACACAGGAAGTCAGCTCACCAATTGCCAACTACATCGCAGACGTTGGTTATAAACCGTCTCGAGGAGTCAGACCAATTGATGACACGATTGCTACGTATGTGAGTGATCCAGTGTCTGCCGCAATTATCCAAAAGCGACAAGGACTAGGACAGGACTTTGATACTTTCATCTTTAGAGCCATTGGTAATCCACCATCTTTGACAAGTCCTTATGGTGAATGGCAAGTTGTGGTTTCCACAGCTAGGGAGGCAGCAGATAATGAAGCTATTTAAAAAAGATTATCGTGCCGAAAGACAATTCATGCGCGAAAGTTACATTCGTTGGCGTGGTCGTCCCTGGTTCTTGTGGTTGTATGGCATTATAGCAACTATTGGTGTGATATTTATATCGCTTTACGTCACGATTATTGTTGACTTGTTGATTAGAGTTGTTGGCCCATATATTCAAGCCTTCAAGTTCTATCTGCAAAGTGGTGTCGCTCAATGGCCAGAATTCAACGATGTCATGAACATGACCGCCACGGTGCTCAATCCACTCAATATTTTCACCATTCTCTTTAGGCTCACTTTAGTGACAGGTATTGTGTTGATTCTGTGCCTGTTACTACTAATCAAAAAATATGTCTTCCAACGTATTTATGACTGGTATCAATTGTTTAGAGACCAAACGCGTAATACTAACCGTTTTGCGGAAGTTCGTGAGGTGGATAAAGTTTATAAATTGATTCCTGATCGCAATAAGAATTTTAAGGGTCGCCCAGGCCAACCAGTGCTGCACACACAAGGATACACCCTTGAATTCTTTATGATTCATCCGTTCCTGTGGGCGTGGCAATGGGTTAAGCGGCCACTAGGTATGAATTCACTAGAATTTAGCGGGGTGTACAAAAAAATACGTCCCGTTTTACTGGAACGTTTGCCAAAGCTATTTGAAAAGCAACTGAACGTTCAAGGCGGTTTTGATGGCTTTTACTGGGTAGACACCAGTAACACCCATTCCAAGACAACTGGTATGACGCGTTCTTCAAAAGACCAAATGCGTGGGTATACCCTAATTGACATCATTCGTCGTGCCGAAATTAAATGGAACATTATTGATACTGATGCCAAAAACGAAGATGCCAAAATGAGCTACAAGTCCTTACGCACAGCAGGTTATGACGTGAAATTACTCAATATCATGGAGCCAAGTGAGTCTGAGTCCTGGAATCCACTTGAAATAGCGATTGATTATGCCTTTGATGGTGATTGGGACAGTGCCAATACGGAACTACGTAAGGTTGTGCAGGTTATTGGTGGTTCAAGTGGTGAAGAAAGTAGCCACAAGGATATTTGGGATAGTGCCGCTGAAAGTACCATTCAAGCAGTCATGCTCACGGTGCTCGATATTGCTGTACGTCACCAGGACAAATCAATGGTAACCATCTCAAACGTTTTGCAATTCATCAATGATATGAACAAGTTCACGGACAAGGAAGGTGATGGCTTAACTAAGTACATTACTAACATTGGTAAACTCCCGCGAACACCAGCGCGCAATATGATTATTCTAAACGCCGCTGAGTACCTATCTGCCACAGGGGATACAAAATCATCAATTTCTTTCTCAGTTATGAATCGTTTGAATTTGTTTGCCTCAGAGTCAATCACACGTTTGACGACCTTCAACACTATCAATTTGACCGATTTAGGGTTTCCAAGAATGCTGAAGATTAAGTTCTCTGACCGCTATAAAGGGGTTTATGTTAGCATTCATGTTTATGAATCAGGTAAAAAGCATGCAATAGAAAAGGACAAGCTAACCGTGTCCCAATCAGGCACGCTAACTTATCCGATTCATAACCATTTACCCGTCTCTTGGCAAATTGAGTTGTCACTCGATAATGACGGCAATTCAATTGCGATGCGTAAACAGAAGTTTACGTTGACTGGTAAGATTGTACAACGAAAATTGCTCAATGGCAAGATTAAGCGTGACTTGTTCTCTAAGCAGCCTGTCATCCAATGCCTGGTCGATCAGATTAAACCACAAGGCACAACTGAGACACCAGGTGTCACCTTGCGTTACTCAGAAAATCCAATGGCAGTCTTCATCATCACGCCACAATCTAACGATGATTTCTCCGCTTTGGCCAGCTTGTTTATCTCACAAGTCTTCTCAGTCAATACGGACATTGCATCAACGATTACCCGCAGGAAAATGGACAGTTGGATACTTTATAAACTAAATGAGTTTTCTATGTTCCCACGTATTCCAGGATTCACCAACATTCTAACGCGTGGTTTAACCTACGGGCATTTGGTTGATTTGTATATTCAAACCTTAACACAACCACGATTGCATTATTCTGAAATGGAAACCAATGACATCAATGGTAACACGGGTAACTGGTTCCACATTTTAACTAATGATGAGCCAACTAATGAAGCCTTATCCAAGCAATTAGGTGAGGTTGAAGTCCAAACCGAATCAGTCAATTCACAGATTGGCTTAGATCGTCAAGATCGTGGTAACCGTCATGCACAAGTTAGCAAGGTTCGGCTGTTGGATGCCAAAGAAATTAGTGAATTGAGTCCGCGTGAGATGATTACCATCCGTACGATCAAACGTGCGGATAAGAAGGGAAGATCAGTTAGACCTTTACCAATTTTCTCTACGGGTGCTTACCGAATGCCGTTTGCCTACGAATTATTGGGTAAGCAGTATTCACTTGATTACTATACGGCCGATTTGAACATCAAAGCGCAGCATAACGATTTGAAATATGATGACCTCTATCATGACTTTGTGCCTTACTTTGATGAGCTAGATCAACAAGTTCAACTAGAAATTGAGGAAGAAGGCGCAGGTGGCAATCAAATTGATAATCGTCAACTCAATACGTTAGCTGATGATAAAATCAACAACATTTTGGCCAAAGCGCATCAAGGTATCGAAACAGCCACAGTACAAACACAACAAGAACTCTCTGATGAGGAACGTTACTTACAGTGGAAACATGACTTTAACCCTGATGAGCCATTTATGACCGAAGAACAACTGGATAATGTTGAGCTACGTCAAATTGTAGAGAAATCCATCAAAATGAGGATACCGCGCTCAAATAAAACAGAAGAACAAAACAGTGCCGTTGCTTACTTAAATCGTGGCAAATATTTGACACTTTCTGGCAACAACAATAACGGTAAAGTTCTAAGATTACTAAACAACGAACCCGCATACATGTGGGAAATTTATAAGCAGCTCAACGCTGCAATAACTCAAGGAGAAGTCAAATGACAAATCTATTCTCGGGCATCAACACATTAGCGGGTAGTTTACCAACTTTACCTAATAATGGTCCAACAGCCGATTTTTACAACCAATGGTCGCAATACCTATCACCATTGCCACATATATTCTTAACACTAATCATGCTATTCATGCACAGTATTGCGTTGATTTTCTACTACATTGCGAATGCGGTCTTTACCGCCTACCAATCTTCTTTCAAACTGTTAGACTTTATGAACATCTTTTTTCAGCCAAACAGTGATGTCTATCGCGACTGGAATTTAGGAAATATTCTCAAAGACTTCTTGTACCTGGGTTTTGTCATATTTGGCATCATGATGATGGTGCAGTGGATACAATACACCGCTACTTCTGGTCGCAAGGGTAGAGAGTGGCCTAAGGGTATCACCATTACTGTTGGTGTCATTTCTGCTTTACCATTAATAATCGGGTTAATGAGCGGAATTGGTACAGCAGCAGTATCTGATACAAGTGGGAGCAAAGACTATAATATTGTCACACAATTGTGGCAAGGAAATTCCACAGATCTGGGTAAATTAGCCAAAAGTAATTTTGATCTTGACAAGTACAAAGATTTTATGAAAAGACATCCAATTGGCCAAACAACAATTGAAGGTACTAATTATCACTCAGTAATGAGTGATGCAGGTTACACAGACGGTTTAAGTGACGCTCAAAAATCAGTATTCACCAAGAAAATTGGTGGCAATGGCAACATGGTTGATGTTACTGGTGATTCACTTGTCCTGGGTAAGACATTTGCGGATGATTATCCAGTGATGAAAACAAACTGGTTAGGCATTATTGGTGGTGAAATAGTCTTTATTATCGTTGTGGCTGGTGCGATTGTCCGTTTGTTATCGTCTATTTATAAAATGGCTTTTATGGCAGGTTCAATTGTATACTTTGGCCTCAGAGATGGCACACAAGGCAAACGTGTCCAACAAGTTCTGGGAATGATTGAGGGACAAATAACAGGTATTGTCATGATGCCAATTTCTTTATTTTTCTTCTTTGCCTGGGTAGAATTTGCCTTTAACACCATTAATGGTTTAGGTCTAGATATGTGGCCATTCACCATCCTGTCAATTGCCGCTCTGTTAGCTGGCGGTAAAGGGCTCGCAGGTGGCTTTGAAATGATTGAACAATGGACTGGTGTTCGCTCAGGTCATAATCCTGTTGCTTCGATGATGTTAGCCAATCAAGCTGCTCACATGGTAGGCGGCGCCACAAGGGTTGCCAAGAAAAATATTGGCAAGGGTCTCAACGCAATTTTACCAGAACAGAAAAAGAAGAATCGTGAACTAGGTAAGAAGATTGCCAACTCGGGTGGCAATCAAGGCTTAGATAATAGTCAAGCACTGACTGATCATAGCTTAAATGATACTGGTGTCGATGCATCCGCACAAGCCACAGGTAAGGCAGCAAAGGTGGCTGAGGTAGCTGGACGTACAGTCGGAGCAATGAAACATCCTGGTAGTTTATTGAAAAACACTGGTCGTGCGGCTGGTGATAAAGTTAAAGGTGGCGTGAATAAAGCCGTTGGCAATGTCAAAGATTATGCTGGTGGTGTCGCTGACAACTTTGATGGGGGACAACAAGCCGTTGAAGCCTTTAACAAACGTCATTCACCTGTGACACCAAAGTCAAACAGCGGTGATACACCATCTTCTTCTCAACCACGTAATGTGCATGAAGCACTTTCAAAGGCTGCCACAGATTCACCTAATGCTCATCCAAAGGGTATAGCGGACCATTCTCAATCTAATATGAGCCACGCAATGTCAGATGCACACCGTGGCTTACCTACTGGAACTAATTCAAACAAGCCTAGCGCTACTAGTTCAACCAAGCCAATTGTGAGTGGCGGGACAGTTGTTCAACCTAAGGGAGTTGGTGCAACACCAGCAACCATGTCACGTCCAAACACCCCACGTTTGAGCGGTACATTGCCTGGCAAAAAGACAGTGACTCAACCACTGACACCTGTTCAACAAAAAGAAAAGGATCGCGTCTGGGCTGAGAGTGTTATTGCAAAACAAAAAGCGAAAATACAGAATCAACAAAGCGTAGTAGGTAAAGAAGACAAGTGAGACTTTTAATTTGTAGGCTAATACGGTAAAACTAACAGTAGTTGATTTTAGGGAGTATAGTGATGGAGAAAATTAAGCAAAATAAAATTTGGATCACGATTTTGGTAATTGGAATCATTGTTATCGGAATTTTGTTGGCTATGTTGCACCAACAAAAACAAAACAGTCCTGAGGCACAATCATCAAGTTACGTGTCAAGTGCTAAGGCTTCATCCGCCTCAACCTCAGTTCAGGACAAAAACAATGAAAAAGCCTATGCTAAAAAGGCTGCTAAAATGAGTCGTCACGTCATTGTGATGGATGATGGATATTATTTTACTAATTGGAGTGAAAAGGACTTTCAAACTTGGGCAAACAATTATCTGTCAATGTCAGAGGAATCCCGACATAAAGATGGAGTACAGGAAAGCTTTGGAACCTCTTCAATTATTAAAAATAGTCGATCAACTTTATCGTATCCATTAGATTCCTGGGCGCAAGACATAAAAGATAAGGGTACTCCATCTGATTATTTTGCAACTGTAAAGAAATTTAATAAACAATACCCAGGTGTTAATCCTGATAATATAAAGAAATAGCTAATCTAAAAGGCAGTGATTACTTAAAAATCACTGCCTTTTGTTTTGTCCTAAATTATTTTGATTGATTTAAAACTTGCTCAAGCACTAAATCCACAAAGGCGCTTGATGAGCGGAATCCTTGTTTGGTTGCTAATTTCTCAATGCCTTGTTTTATCTCAGGGCGAATGGTGTAAGTCGTTTGTATTTTACGACTACTATGATTTGAAGAAGGTAACTTAAACCCGTCACCTAACGATACCTCTGATTGCGGTTCGTCTCGACTAAAGGCATCTGCCATTTGTTTTTGAGCGCTGGCTTCATCAAACATACGGGGGTCTTTTTTATCGTAATCCATTATTTCACACTTTCTAATAGCTTTTGATAAGCATCATTAATTTGCTGCAAAGTTTTCGGGTTGCGCTTGGCTTGGTCTAAATCAAACACTGGAGTCTTTAGCATCGTTGAACTATTAAAGACTTCACGCTCATTTAAGACGGCGACAAGGTTTTCAATTTGGTCAATAATCTGGCCAAACTCATGACTTGAACGGGTATTGTGCTTCACACGATTAGCAAGGTACAAAACTTTCGCTTCAATCAGTGATTCGCGTGTTCTAATATCTACTGCATCATCACGAAACTCTTTCATCCGTAGGTCAAATTGTTGTTTTGATTGAATAAAACCATACTCTGAGGGTTCTAGTGGCACCACAACATAATCAGAAACGGCAATCATATTCTTCGTTAATGTCCCAAACTCTGGATGGGTGTCAATTAGAATATAGTCATAATCTTTGATTTCCTCAAGGTGGTCTTGAAGCCACATCATCATCAAAAAGTTTTTATTATTCTTTGATTGTAATGTACCTTCTAATTCGTCTAAATGAGGGCTAGCAGGTAACAAACCTAATTGTGGGGTAATTTGTCTAAATTGGGCTAAACCACCTGTAAAGACGTCATATAGCGTATTCTTATTAGTATAGCTTTCATAGGTAGAGGACAAGTTACCTTGATAGTCTGAATCAATTAACAAAACCTTGTAGCCTTGTCGAACCAGAAAACTTGCAAAGTTAAATGTCATCGTTGTTTTACCAACGCCACCTTTAGATGCTGAAAATGTAATTGTTTTACTCATGATGAAGCTCCTTAGTTATTTTATTTGTCAAAACGAAATAACGATGAAACCATCAATCCAGGCATGTAAAACTTGTTTACATATATATTATATCATACGTATAACATGTATATCAATATACTATACTATAAATATAGGTAAAGGTATGTTTGTGTTATAAGATGAATATATACACATCTATCAATATCTTATATAGATTGGATACACAAAAAGATAACAAGCAAATCATTGTCTCCTGTTCGTGCAGGGGCTTTTTCTTTGGCTCAGGAAAAACCATTTACCTTTATGACATTCTTTCGATACCTTGTACACTGACCACAGATTGAACTTCAATCCAGGCAAAAATAACTTGTTAAAGGAGAAATTATATGTATGAACACTTTACCCCTGGACGCAATATTTGGAAGAAAGTGTCACGGTGGATGTTTTTCACGATGGAACGAATCTTCGTATTAGTCATTGTTTTTGGGATTACTTACCTGATGATTAAATCATTCTATCCCTACAATATTGGCAAGTATGGGCTGATTCTAATTGTCAGTAATGCGTTACTAGCTGGCTTTTTAATTTTACCTAGTCCAAGTAACCCAATGGGTCTCATGTATCAAGAAATCCTACGTGGCATCTTAAAGTCCAGCAAGCACGCCACAGGTGATCTAACTGCGATTACTGAAAACAAGAAACGAGAGGAAAAATAATGGGAATAAAAGCTAAACAAGCACAAAAGGGAAAGGGTTTAACAGTTGTCAAACAAGCACTTGATAATCGCAAACCAATTCCAATCTACTTTGCTTTACCTTATAAAGACATTTTGAATAAAAAAGGGCATCCAATTTTATTGGCAGATGATACATACGCTGACATGCTCAATTTACCTGGAAAAGATTTGGATTTCCTGAATGCTGAAGGCGATAAGAGTTCCAACGCCATTATCGCTGACTTTCACCAGTTGCTATCAGTTTACGTGGAGGACTTTGATATTTTCGTTAGTCAACTACCCGCTGACACGCGAATCCAGCAAGCTTCATGGGGACAAGAGTTAGTGAGAGTGGAAAGCCAATTGAATAGTGTTGACCTAGATGATCGTCATTATCAACAATTGTTAATGATGCGCCAAACTATTTTGCAAGAAATTAATATTGAAAAAAATGTGGTCGGTGACATTAAACATCAAGAATATACCGCTGTGATCTATGGCAAGACGTTAGCTGCCTTAGATAAAAATCGCCGTGACTTTATGGCACACGCAGGCATGGCGTTTACACCTGAGCCAGTCTCAATTAATCGTAAAAAGATGGTCATGTACCAAATTAACAATCCTGGGGAAACCTTAGAACTGGAGGAAAAATAAGCATGCGCACAAGTTTAAATACAGCAAAACGTTCCGCATTGAAAGCACGCGGCTATAATTTAGAACTCATTGAGGAAGTTCAAAACCCTAGTGGCATTGAATTTCATACCACTTACTTTGATGATGGTATGGCAAGTAGTGCCATTGTCAATGTCTATGACTATCCCAAGAATGAACAGTTACAAGGCTGGTTCAAAGAGTTAATCAATCACAAGAACACCATTGTAGACATCAAGATTGGGACTGAGAACAAGTTTGAAGTGCAAAAAGCACTTGAGACAGCTACTAACACGTTGCGTAGTAAGGCACGTAGTGAAGTGACCTCACAAGGTGACGCGTTGGAAGCCGAACAAGATGCTGACATTACACTCCAAGACTTGAATGAAGCCCGCAATGGTCGTGAAATTTACAAACGTGTCTACGTTAGATTATTGATATCAGATGTTTCTCCAGAAGAATTACGTCGTCGTGTTAAAGAAATTCAACAACAGCTTTCTAACTACCGCATGAAAGTTTATCCTTCTGAGCAATTAACCCACTTCCAACAGTTTTTTATGCCCGCCATGTCTATTGAAAATCAAACGATTAAGGACAAAGGATTTCCAATGAAAGCCTATGCGTTAGCTGGTTCTTATGCTTTCAACCAAACCTTTATCGCACATCCTCGTGGTTCATACATGGGTTTGACGATGCAGCGTGGTGAGGTTATGTATGATCCCAGCTACAACGACCACCGTACGCAGTTAACCGCTTATAATCTAGTTGTGGGTGGTGAGCGCTCAGGTAAAAGCTCGTTTGCCAAAAAGAACTTGGGGCCATTAGTTTCTCGTGGTGATACAGTTTGGGTATTTGATAAGTCTAATGAATGGCGTGATCTCGTCAATTATTATTATGGTGTCACTTTGACACTTGATGGCAGTCAAAACATTATCAATTTGATGCAAGTGTTTGGGACAGTCTTAGATGCCAATGGTAATGTTGATGTCATTGCTAGCTTCAACCAACACCGCACAAAGGTGATTACTTACTACGCTACGCTTAACCCGCAAGCAAATAAAAAAGAATTAGAAATGTTGGGTATCCTAATTACTGATTTCTATGTTGAACGGCGTATGTGGTCATTGTCACCAAAAGACAACCCGCAAGATTTACGTGTAATCGGGCTACAAAATGAAGACTATCCAATTCTCGAAGATTTTCAAACCTTCCTAGAAACCCGTAACATGCTGACGCGCAACATGACACAGCCTGCAGTAGAACGTTTGGATAACATCTTATCGACAATTAGCAGCTTAATACAAAACCATGGCGACATGGTGAATGGTGTAACGACCATGCCTGATCTGTCTGGTGAGCGTTTGATTCGTTTTGATACGAGTGGTCTTTCAAGACTAGAAGATGATCTCTACAACGCCCAATACTTTACCATTTTGTCTTTGATGGAAAGCTACATCACGATTAATGGAACTAAGCAACGTGAGCGCATTAAACGTGGTGAAGTCTCAACTCAGGCCAACAACAATGGTAATCCACCAAAATATTTCTGGTGGATACAGGATGAAGCGGATGATATTTTCAATGCTAAACATTCATTAGGCATTACCCTCGGTGACAACATGATGGCGCAACACGGTAAAGATTTCTTCGGGATGTTTGCTATCTTCCCAGGACTCAAAAATGTTGTGCCAACAGGTAATGCATCAGACACTGAGGCTAGTCGTGCCGCATCTTCCTTCTTCGGCCGATTCCCAAAGCAAACGATTGGACGTCTATCAAAAACGGATACAACCCGTTTACGTAGTGTGGTGAGTGAAACTAATATCACTGATGGTCAACTACAAGCGCTACAAGGATTAGATCAAGGTGATTTCTTAATGAACTTGGTGGGTAAGCAATCTACGTTCATGCACGTTGATCTTAATGACTCAGAAATTAATTTGTTTGGTGGAGGACTGTAAGATGAAGTTGCCACATCCATTAAAGAAGGCGCGTGATAACCGTGAAAAAATGAAGCAAGAGGCGCAACAAATCGTTGAAAACTATGACAAAGGTCAAAAACCTCAACCAGTGGATAACAAAATTATTTGGTATGTCATTGGTGGTTTTGTTTTTGTTTTTATTCTCAAAGGCCTCAGCCTTTTAATGGGAGGTTAGACCATGTTAGAACGTTGGATGCAAGATAAAAAACGTCGCTTGTATGTCATCATCGGCATCATCACTACAGCAATTCTGTCAATATCAGTTATTGCCTTAATGTGTGTCATGGTCTTTTCAACACAGAATGCCAATTGTTGGAATGATGATACAACCATTGATGATGGTGGCACTTCAATCGGTGGTGATTGGAAAGATCCCAACTCAGCAACGCACAAAGCCATACAACATGCAATTGACCGTTTTCATAAAGAAATTAAAATGTCAGGCGACAATATCGCTGCTGCAATTGCGATTGGTCTTAGAGAAAGTGGCTTTAATTCGAAAGCCGTCAATCCGGCTGGCTCGGTAAAAGGCATTTGGCAGTGGGGTGCTGGAGGTATTAACGGAAATCGCTATGGTGACACAGCTGATACAGTGCAAGCACAAGTTCAACTGGCAATCAATGAATTGCATAGTAGTCATAAAGCAACTCTAATTGGCTTAGCGGCCGCTAACAACATTAACAGTTCAATGGTGGCTTGGGATACAAAGTTTGAAGGGGTCGGAGAAAATGATCCACAACGAAAAGTCGCCGACACCGCAAAAACTGCCGAAGAAGTCAAAAAGGTTTTCAAACTAGATTATGCAGGTGATATTGATGTCTTTGATGGCGGCAACAACGACTCGGGTTCTAGTGATACCTCAGGCGATGCCAGTTCAAGTGCTATGTCTGATGCCTCATGTGACACAGGGTTGGATACCAACACAGATGGCTTACCAGTTAAAGGAAAATACAACATAACAGGTGGCTATCCAAACTATGCAGGCCTAACAGGCGCAGAACATTATGGTGTCGATTTTCAAACCGTCAACCACACTATGACTGGTGGTGAAAGTAATGTGTACGCTGTTCATGATGGCACGGTAGTAGCCAAAAGCTTTGATAGCGTTGGGGGTAATTGGCTAGTGATTAAAGGCACCGACGGGGTGTTTACCTATTACGGTCACGCACCAACTCAGTCAGCCATTGTTGTCAATACAGGTGATAAGGTTTCTGCTGGTCAACACATTAGTCATGAAGGACAAACTGGTGAAGCAACAGGTATTCACGTTCACTTCGCCGTACAAACAAAAGATCAATATAATTGGGCGCCCGAAAGTAAAGGACTAAAATCCCCTGGGCTTTATCTCAAGCTACCTGCAAAGGCAGGCACTAACGTTGTTATTCCTAGTGGGCCATTTGACTCTAGTACAGGCAAAGCAGATAAATAGGAGTATTCAAATATGAATAAATTAAAGAAATGGGGCATTGCAGTGTTCTCTTTAGCCGTCATTGCGATATTGACTGCAATTGGTGGGACTTATTATTACAACACGGAAGTGAATGGTTATCCAGATACCAAGAACTTCGCTGACAAGATTGACCAGTTAGATGCCAGTAGCAAGCAAAAGACAGTCTTAATCTTCCATAAGCCTGGTTGCCCTGACTGTAAGAAAGCGCGTAGCACGATTAAAAAGACAATCAAGACACATCAAAAGACAATTGATTATGTTGTCATCAACGTCAAGAAGTCTGATGCACAAGCATATCTTGCTAAGTATGGTGTGACACAAGTACCCACAGTGATTGCTTTGAAAGGTAATCAAGTGATTGACAGTACCAGTTCAAACAACAACAAAACGATTGCTAAAGTGGTCGCAGGAGATTAACCATGACAAAATTCAATTTAAAATGGGTTTACGCCTTTGTGTTAGCACTTGCTTGCTTGTTTTTAGTCCAGCAGGGACTTACTTATCAACGCACGGTCAAGAGTGTGAATATCTTGCAAAAAGAAATCAAGGCAACAAAATCTAAAGCAAGTCAGTACAGTGTTCAAGCTAAACAGCTTGATAAGGTTCAAACTGCCGATATTCGAGATACCCAAAACATTGAAAAGATTGGCAATACTTTCCTCAAAGAAATGTTTGCCATCTTACCAAAGTTAAATAAATCAGATGCTAAAAGTAGTGTGGCAACGGATGACGTTGTGTCAGCTTTTCTAGGGGCAACGTTTGGCGGTGACGTGGATGAAGGGGTGCCAACTTTTCATTTAGAAAGCAATGATATTGTCTATTCCAAAGCAGCCGATGGCTCAGGTCTAGGATTTGGGACGGTTAAATATAAATTAGGCAAAGAGGAAACCAGCACAACACTATTGATGCACATTGAAAATGGCAAAATTACAGAACTCCAAACGGGTGCTGTAAAAGATACCTCAGGAAGGAAATAATCATGTCAAAAGTTAATAAAAAAATAGCCTTACTGTGGGCTATACCAGCGTTGATGGTGATAGCTGGACTGGGATTTTGGTTAGCTACTCAAGTCGCTGTTAAAACACATCAAAGTGCCTCAAATGAACTCGCGGTAGAACAAAGCAAACTTATCAACAAGAAATCAAAGGTCGGTACGGTACTAGATTCAAAGCAACCTAATGTGTCGGCTGCCTCAAACTTGCTTGATAAACTGTTTACCCTAGATTGGACAATTGCCTCTCAAAAGGAATTTGATGCCAAAGCCAAACAGATGACACCTTATGTAACTCAAGATGTCGTCAAAAATAGTTTAGATTTCAAGGCTGATCCCGATAATCTGATTACACAGACAGGTGTGGTAATGACTTATGATCACATGGATTTCTTACCCACCTCAGCAAGTACCACAGAAGTGAAGGGAAAGGTGATTGTTTTTGTTAAAAGCCATCTCAAGGACTCGGCAGATGCAACCACACGTTTTGTTTATAATGTGACCTACAATCCTAAAACAAATCTTGTGACACAATTAGATCGGATCGGGACTTATCAATTACAAAGTGATAGTAGCGTGCTATAAACTAGATAAAAATTGAAAAGATCAATTAAAAATTAATCTGCGTAGAAAGATACTTATGGCATAGATATAAATTGACAATGATGTATTAAACGTTTAGACTTCTTTTATAATTAGTAAGGCAAAGGAGAAGACATGTTTAAGAATGACTCACTTTCAATTTTCATTCGCCTTTGTTTATCTGTTGTTGGTACAAGTATAATAGCACTGGGTATCGTATTTTTTCGCTTATCGAGTCTGGGAATAGACCCCGCGACAGCCGCTGATATCGGTATATCAAATACTTTTAATTGGTACTTAGGAAACTATCAACTAATCTTTAACGTGATTTTATTTTTGACTATTTGCATTTTTGATCGCAGTCAATTTGGCATTGGTACTTTAATTAATATGTCATTACCAGGATACATTGTTGGCTATCTTACGCCAATATTGAGTAAGATAATTTTTCACACATTTAGTAAGAGTTCTATCCTAGAAATTTTTATTTTGTTTGTTTTTGGTATGGTTCTTTTTTCATTAGGCATTAGTCTATATACAAGCGTCAATTTAGGGGTTTCTCCTTACGATGCTGTCGCCCTGTCATTTGAAAAAAAGGGTTGGATTAGTTATCGATTAACCAGGTCTATGCAAGACTTGCTTTTCTTTACATTAGCACTTGTATTTGGTGGACCATTGGGAATTGGAACATTTATTATAGCATTCACGACAGGATACTTCGTACAAAGTTGGCGTTTCTTTTTTAAAAATATTTTGATCAAATATGGCTAGTTTCAATCCAAAAACATAATTCATCGTGAAATGATATGAAAAAAACCTTAACCAGAAATTTCGATTGGTTAAGGTTTTTAAATTGTTTTTCCA
The DNA here is from genome assembly GCF_014634805.1 of Leuconostoc falkenbergense. Lineage (GTDB taxonomy): Bacteria > Bacillota > Bacilli > Lactobacillales > Lactobacillaceae > Leuconostoc > Leuconostoc falkenbergense. The sequence goes on along the minus strand of NZ_BMBS01000010.1, from coordinate 1,628 downwards.
ACATAGAAACGTTTGTTAATTTCATAAAAATCAAATGTTGCTAGAGTATTGTTTTCGAGATGATGAATTGCTCCTTGAGCCGGCATCAGATTAATGGGATACTCAAACGTATCACCAACAGTTAATACAACCACAGGTTTATGAGTGGCGTAAGCATATCCCATTTCCCAAATTGTACCAGTATCTTGATCTTTTGCGTCAAGTAAAGCAACAACAATGTCGGCATTATCGATTGCATTAACATCGTCATCAAAAGTGGCAGTAGCCCATTCCTGATCAGGATTGAATTCACCATCTACAATCGGATTTGAGCCTTGGTATTGGTGAAGTAGGGGCACATGAACATGAGCTACGGTCGTATTTTTGAGTAAGGAACTGAAAGATTCTTTCAGAATTTTTTCTTGAAGTGGGTTAAACCAACCTCCGGCTAAATAGATTGTTTTACCTTCATGGTGCTCAGCCGTTTCGGCTATAGCATGTAATTCATTAATCAGTGTCATAAGATGGTTTTCCTTTTCTTTTTTGACTCAAATAAATGATAGCATATATTAAAACAATTCTGATAGTGTTTATCCGATAACTAGCCTTATTTTGCAATGAGTGAATGTGAATCAATAAACAACAAACTTTTGTTGTAATATTTTATGACATCAAACAGAGACTTTTGCTCTTCATAATAGCATCTGAAACTGCTCAGAAGCCATTAAATTGTACTATTCTTATTCAATTAATGAGACAACATTTGACTGAGATGCAATTGAGATTATAAATAAAGTGTCACACTATTATAGTAGTTTTGTTATTTTTATATGATACATTATGAATAGGATGTTGTATTAGTTTGCTTTCAACTTAAATTTGGACAAATATTGATATAAAAGGAACATTAATATGTTTAAAAAATTATTTCATTCAAAACCCATCATGGTGTGGACAGTCGTCATTTCTATATGCATCTTGGTCAGCGCTTTTTTGGCACATATAGCAGCCGACTCTCAGAAAAAATATGCTTATGTTTTACGTCACGCTGTTAGTAAATCAATTAGAAAAGCTGAAATATCGCAGTTTAGACCAAGTAGCGAGATGAACAACCAAAGTACTATCCAAAGCAATACTCCTATTAGTAAGGCATCAGAGACTAGTTCTTCAATACCATCTGTCAACTCGTCAAAAGGATCACCAGAAAAACCACAGAATAAGAGTTCAGACCATTCAAATGATTCAATCACCTCAAGTGCAATATCAAATATCAATGATTCAATCAGCGATAGTGTTAGCACGAATTCATCACCTACATCATCTAAATCGTCTACATCATCTATGAAAACCGGTCCTGTCGATAGCTCGAACAATAATCAAAATTCTTCTTCGTCTTCTTCTGCTTCCAATAATGGTAGTGATAGTGAATACAGATCAGACATTACATCCACTCAATTGTTAAATAATTCCGCCGATTACTTCGGGCAAAAAATCCAATTGTCCGGAGATGTGATATCAATAAATAGTGATAATAAGGTTATCATGTCTGTTCCAGGAGATCCTAACAAACAAATGGTAGATTGCAAGAATTAACCGAACACTGCAAACTGCTGAAAAACCTTTCGTGGTGATTGCCAGTTGAGTGTTTT
>NZ_BMBS01000009.1 GCF_014634805.1 Leuconostoc falkenbergense | reverse complement strand
CGCCGAAAGTAGTTGGAGGATCGCTTCCTGCGAGGATAGGACGATGCGGTGCCGTACATAAGAAGAACGAGAGCAGTAGGAAGAAACGGAGAGGTGTCCGAGTCTGGCCGAAGGAGCACGGTTGGAAACCGTGTAAGCGTGGCGACGCGTTTCGAGGGTTCGAATCCCTTCCTCTCCATCATGGACGCTTAGCTCAGCTGGGAGAGCACCTGCCTTACAAGCAGGGGGTCACAGGTTCGATCCCTGTAGCGTCCATTGACTTCAGGGTCAAGAAAGAAACCGGCACGTCGGGATAAGCGATGCCGACTTAGCTCAGTTGGTAGAGCACCGCTCTTGTAAAGCGGGGGTCGAAGGTTCGAGTCCTTTAGTCGGCATGAATTATGCGGAAGTAGTTCAGTGGTAGAACATCACCTTGCCATGGTGGGGGTCGCGGGTTCGAATCCCGTCTTCCGCTTCTATGCCGGCGTGGCGGAATAGGCAGACGCACAGGACTTAAAATCCTGCGATAGAAATATCGTACCGGTTCGATCCCGGTCGCCGGCATATATGCACCTATAGCGCAATTGGATAGAGCGTCTGACTACGAATCAGGAGGTTGCAGGTTCGACTCCTGCTAGGTGCATAGAGGTTGAAGGAATTCAAACTCTTTTTTTAAGTATAAGAAGGGCGCAAGCTCAGGAAGACTTTTTCGGGATGTAGCTCAGCTTGGTAGAGCACCTGGTTTGGGACCAGGGGGTCGCAGGTTCGAATCCTGTCATCCCGATTGGTTAAGGGAACTTAGCCAAAGAGGATCGCGGTGTAGCTCAGCTGGCTAGAGCGTTCGGTTCATACCCGAGAGGTCGAGGGTTCGATTCCCCCCGCCGCGATAGGCTCGAAAGAGGACCATTAGCTCAGTTGGTTAGAGCAGACGGCTCATAACCGTCCGGTCGTTGGTTCGAGTCCAACATGGTCCATGCAGGACGAAGTAAAGATAATGGAGAATTACCCAAGTCTGGCTGAAGGGAACGGTCTTGAAAACCGTCAGGTCGGGAAACCGGCGCGTGGGTTCGAATCCCACATTCTCCTTAGGCATGAAGATGTCGCAATAAAATTATCGCGGGATGGAGCAGTCTGGTAGCTCGTCGGGCCCATAACCCGAAGGTCGTAGGTTCAAATCCTGCTCCCGCAATTGGTCGCATGGTCTAGCTGGTTAGGACGCCTGCCTGTCACGCAGGAGATCGCGGGTTCGAGCCCCGCTGTGACCGTTCATTGGGAACAATGAGATGGCTCTGTAGCTCAGTTGGTAGAGCAATGCATTGAAGCTGCATGTGTCGGCGGTTCGATTCCGTCCAGCGCCATAGGGAGGAGACTTCCGACAGGAACTACTTGCGAATGTAGTTCAATGGTAGAATTCCAGCCTTCCAAGCTGGCTATGCGGGTTCGATTCCCGTCATTCGCTTGATGTTAGAAGCGGCATCAAAATATGGGCCATTAGCTCAGTTGGTTAGAGCGCTGTGTTGATAACGCAGAGGTCCCAGGTTCGAGTCCTGGATGGCCCATGATTCAGGGGGAAGCAAGTGTTATGGTAACATAATGTTTGTTTCCTCTTTTTGTTTCCCCTTGTGTTTTAATTTGTAATAGGATAGAATGTTCTTAGTGATTATTATAAGTAGCGCATCAAAGAAAGTTATTGGTTGATGAGAAATAACAGCGTGAAACTCCATTAATCTTAGTTTGGCAGGTAATGCTGCCCGGTACCCTCGTTAAAGGTAATGAAGTGCTATAATTTAGGTTATAGAAATTGGGTGGTACCACGGAATCGCGTTTTTCGTCCCTTGTTTAACAACAAGACGAGAACGCTTTTTATTTTAAAAAATGAGGGAATATATTATGTTAGATATGCGTTATTTAAGAAAAAATAGTGAAGAAGCAAGTCAAAGACTTCTGGATAGAGGCGTTGAACCTGGCACGCTTGATCGATTGTTGGTATTAGATCAGGAACGACGTGATACCATTCAACGTGTTGAAAATTTGAAGGCGCAACGAAATGAAGTTTCTGACAAAATTGCCTATGCAAAACGTCAAAAAGAAGATGCTAGTGACGCGATTGCTCAAATGCAACAAGTTGGTAGTGATATAAAGGCGTTAGACGCCAAACAAGCAGAATTAGATGAGCAAGTCAATGAAATTGCGGCGCACTTGCCTAACTTGGCGGCTAGCGAAGTGCCTGTTGGACCAGACGAGTCTGCCAACGTTGAACAACGCAAATGGGCGCCTGAACATTATGATAATCGTCCTGAAGCACTTGTGAAAACAGATTGGGTGAAAGCTCACTACGATATTGGTGAAGCACTTGGAATTTTGGATTTTGAGCGTGGCGCAAAGGTTTCTGGCGCACGTTTCTTGTACTATGTTGGTGATGGTGCACGTTTAGAACGCGCTGTTTATAATTTTATGTTGGACGAGCATCGTAAAGAAGGCTACACTGAAATGATTACGCCGATTGTAGTCAATGATTCAGCAATGTTTGGAACCGGACAGTATCCAAAGTTTCAGGATGATGCGTATCGGGTAGCTGGACTCGATCAAACTTATATTCCAACAGCAGAAGTACCTTTGACAAATTATTACTCTGGAGAAACGATACCGGCAGAGGATTTGCCAATTAAATTAACGGCGTTGTCACCCTCATTCCGAAAGGAAGCGGGTTCTGCTGGAAAAGATACGCGTGGGTTAATTCGCTTACATCAATTTAATAAGGTTGAGATGGTTAAGTTTACTAAGCCTGAACAATCGTATGATGAGTTGGAAGCAATGACAGCAAACGCCGAAAACATTTTGCAAAAGTTAGCGCTACCTTATCACGTTATTTTACTTTCAACTGGGGATATGGGATTTTCTGCAGCAAAAACCTACGATGTTGAGGTTTGGATGCCACAACAAAATGTATACCGCGAAATTTCTTCAGTTTCAAATACAGAAGATTTTCAAGCGCGCCGTATGCATATCACTTACCGTGATGAAAATAACAAGTTACAGCTGGTCCATACTTTAAATGGTTCGGGACTTGCTGTGGGTAGAACTGTTGCTGCTATTTTAGAAAACTATCAAAATCCAGACGGCTCTGTCACGATTCCTGAAGTTTTGCGTCCCTACATGGGCGGACAAGAAAAGCTCGAAGCTAAAACTCATCATTAAAATTAAAAGAGTCTATTTTTTGGGCTCTTTTTTTGATATAATGGAACGTAGACTATTGTGCGTTAGACCACACAAATTTAGGTTTTAGAGGAGAAACGTGTCATTTTACTGAAGACACGCTAAATAACATGAATAATCCAATACGTAAATTAGTTGATAATTCAAAAAAACAACTCAAAAAATTAAACAACATTGCTGATCAGGTTGAAAGTTATGCTGATCAAATGTCAAAAATGTCTGATGAGGCCTTACAAGCTAAGACAGATGAATTTAAGGAAACCATCAACAAAGCAACAGATGGAATTAAAAATAAGGAAAAGCAGAATAAAGCGTTAGCAAAAGTACTGGATGAGATTTTACCTGAAGCATTTGCCGTTGCCAGAGAAGGCGCCAAACGTGTGTTGGGATTATATCCTTTCCGAGTACAAATTATGGGATCGGCTGTATTACATGATGGTAATTTGGCTGAAATGCGCACAGGTGAAGGAAAAACACTGACAGCGACGATGGCTGTGTATCTGAATGCTTTATCAGGACGCGGCGTTCACGTTGTCACTGTTAACGATTATTTATCAGCACGTGATGCGGAACAGATGGGACAACTCTACAATTGGCTTGGCCTATCCGTTGGTGTCAACGTTGGTGATGCGCCTGCTGAAGAAAAGCGTGCCGCCTATGACGCCGATATTACCTATTCGACGAACTTTAACATTGGATTTGATTATTTGCGTGATAACATGGTTCGTCGAGCGGAAGAGCGTGTGATGCAGCGTGGCTTGAACTTTGCATTGATTGATGAAGCTGATTCAATTTTGATTGATACGGCACGAACACCATTGATTATTTCTGGCCCAGGATCGGGCATTTCACAAATGTATGCTCGAGCAGATCGCTTTGTGAAAACTTTGCAACGTGATGAAGACTACAAGGTAGATGAAGAAGCTAAAGCAACCATGTTGACTAATGAAGGTATTCATAAGGGTGAAATTTTCTTCAACTTGGATAATTTGTATGATGCAAATGATACTGCTTTGACTCATCACATTGATCAGGCTTTACGGGCTAATTTCAACTATATCAACGACAAAGACTACGTTGTGCAGGATGGCGAAGTGAAGTTGATTGACCAATCAACAGGTCGTATCTCTGAGGGAACACGTTTGTCAGATGGTTTACATCAAGCAATCGAAGCCAAAGAAGGCGTTGAAATTCAAGAAGAGAACAAATCAATGGCACAAATTACGTATCAGAATTTGTTCCGTATGTATAAAAAATTGTCAGGTATGACAGGAACGGCTAAGACTGAAGAAGAAGAGTTACGTGAAATTTACAACATGGAAGTGATTACGATTCCGACTAATCGCCCAATCCAACGTGTGGATTACCCAGATCTACTTTATCCATCAGTTCGTGCCAAGTATAATGCTGTTGTAAAGCTTATTGTTGAACTCCATGAAAAGGGTCAACCTATCTTAATTGGTACAGGTTCAGTTGAAGCATCAGAATTGTTATCTAAAATTTTGATGGCGCAAAATGTGCCACATAATGTTTTGAACGCTAAAAACAATGCCAAAGAAGCCGAAATCATTGCTAATGCTGGTCAACGTGGCGCTGTGACTGTGGCGACTAACATGGCTGGTCGTGGTACTGACATCAAATTAGGGCCTGGTGTTGAAGAACTAGGTGGCCTAGCAGTTATTGCAACTGAACGTCATGAATCACGTCGAATTGATAACCAGTTACGTGGTCGTGCTGGTCGTCAAGGGGACCGCGGTTTCTCACAATTCTTCTTATCACTGGAAGATGACTTGATGATTCGCTTTGGAGCTGATCGTGTTCGTTTGTTGATGCAGCGACTTAATTTGGATGAAGAAGACACAGTGATTAAAAATCGTATGATTACGCGTTCCGTTGAATCAGCGCAAAAGCGTGTCGAAGGAAACAACTATGACACACGTAAAAACGTATTACAATATGATGATGTTGTGCGTGAGCAGCGTGAATTAGTCTATCATGAACGAGACATTGTGATTGATGAGAACGAATCGCTCGAATGGGTGTTGATGCCTATGGTCGACCGAACGATTAATCGAGTTGTTGATGCGCAAACAAAATCTAAAGATAATAAGACTTGGGATTTAGCTCAAATCGTTGCTTTTGTTGGCAATGCTTTAGGACACGAAGATGCAGTGACTGTTGAACAGTTGAAAGGTTTGTCTCGTGACGATATCAAAGCAAAACTATTGCGATTAGCTAAGGATAACTATAAAGAAAAACAAGCCCAACTTTATGATCCCGCGCAAATGCTAGAATTTGAAAAAGTGGTTATGTTGAGAGCGGTCGATCAACATTGGACTGATCATATCGATTCATTAGATCGCCTACGCCAAGGTGTTGGTTTGCGAGGTTATGGTCAATTAAATCCTTTGATTGAGTACCAAAATGAAGCCTATGCTAATTTCAATAAAATGATCGCTGACGTCGAATATGATGCCACGCGCACCTTCATGAAAGCTGAAATTCGTCAGAATTTACGTGCTTAATAGACAAATAAAAGCGAACTTTGTTCGTTTTTATTTTGAAAGGAAATAATATGGAAATTATTGATGCCAAACATGCGATTGCTGATATGCAAGAAAATATCACGCGTTTTCGGAATAGTCTTGATTTGGAGGCATTAACTGAAGAAATTGCAGACTACGAAAACCGTATGACTGAGCCAGGCTTTTGGGATGACAATGATAAAGCGCAAAAAGTCATTGAAGAAAATAATGTTTTGAAAAATCGGCGTGATTCTTTCTTGAATTTGACTAGTCAAGTTGAGGATTTGGAAGTTTTGACAGAAATGTTAGCTGAAGATCCCGAAGATACAGATTTGGAAAATGAACTTTCTGAAGGTATTGCGAAAGCACAGCAAGACATTGATGCTTACAACTTGGAACAATTATTGACAGAGCCTTATGATGCTAATAACGCCGTTTTGGAAATTCATCCGGGATCTGGTGGAACAGAATCAACTGACTGGGGTGCTAATTTGTACCGTATGTATACTCGTTGGGCGCAACAACATAATTTTCAAGTGGAAACGCTTGATTACCATGCGGGTGACGAAGCTGGTATTGATAGCGCTACGATAAAAGTGACAGGACACAATGCATATGGCTTTTTACGCAGTGAAAAAGGTGTACATCGATTTGTTAGAATTTCACCTTTTGATAGTGCTGGACGGCGGCATACGAGCTTCGTATCGGTTGATGTGATGCCAGAATTGGATGATTCAATTGAAGTGGAAGTGCGTGATGATGATGTCAAAATGGATGTGTTCCGTTCGGGTGGTGCTGGTGGTCAAAACGTCAACAAGGTCTCCACTGGTGTGCGTTTGACACACGAACCAACAGGTATTGTTGTCTCATCAACAGTTGAACGGACACAATATGGTAACCGCGATTATGCCATGCGATTATTAAAAAGTAAACTTTATCAGTTAGAGCTTGAGAAAAAAGAAGCCGAGCGAGCAGCGCTTACTGGTGAAAAAATGGAAAATGGCTGGGGATCACAAATACGTTCTTACGTTTTGCACCCCTATCAAATGGTTAAAGATCATCGGACTAACTACGAAACTAATCAGCCACAAGCGGTTCTTGACGGTGACTTGGATTCTTTTATCAACGCCTATTTGCAGTGGCAATTATCACTAAAAAATCCAAATTAATGAAGTCGAAACGGTCGTTTCGGCTTTTTGAATTTTGAATTGCGATTAAATGACGCTGATACAAACAAATGATTTCCTAATAACATCTAATTGGGTTATAATATAAGTCAATATTATACAAACACAGCCGAATTTTAAGGAGGCATACATGGATAATAACTATACACCAAGTGCTCAAAACGTTCTGGCTTTGGCACAAGAACAGGCAAAATATTTTAAACATCAAGCAGTTGGCACGGAACACTTATTGTTAGCTTTGGCCATCGAACAAGAGGGTATTGCCAGCAAAATTTTGACGCAGTTTAACGTCACGGATGATGATATCCGTGAAGAAATTGAACACTTTACTGGCTATGGTATGTCAAGCCGCTATGAAAAGGGCGTTTATTTACCATATTCACCAAAAGCAGCTGATATTTTACGACAAGCTGGTGAAGAATCTCGTGCTTTGGCACAACCCAAAGTAGGAACTGAACATATTTTATTAGCGCTGCTGCAAGATGAAAGTATCTTGTCTTCACGAATTTTGTTGGCATTAGATGCTAATTTGCAAGATTTGCGTCGGGCAATCTTGCGGAAGCTGGGTGTCACAGACATTCGTAAACAAATGAAACAACGTGAGAAGCAGCAAGCAGCAGCCGGAACACCGACTTTAGATGGCTTGGCGCGTGACTTGACGCAGATGGCACGTGATGAAAAAATGGACCCAGTTATTGGACGATCTAAAGAAGTTCGCCGTGTTGTGCAAATTTTATCTCGTCGTACTAAAAATAATCCTGTGCTGATTGGTGAACCGGGTGTTGGAAAGACAGCAATTGCAGAAGGATTGGCTCAGAAAATTGTCGCGGGTGAAGTACCAGAAAATTTGTCACATAAGCGTTTAATGGCGCTTGATATGGGGTCATTAGTTGCTGGTACTAAATATCGTGGCGAGTTCGAAGATCGTTTGAAAAAAATAATCGAAGAAATCTATCAAGATGGCGAAGTTATCCTATTCATTGATGAGTTGCATACTTTAATTGGTGCTGGTGGTGCTGAAGGCGCTATTGATGCGTCAAATATTTTGAAACCAGCTTTAGCTCGTGGTGAATTACAGACATTGGGCGCAACCACCTTTGATGAGTATCAAAAGTACATCGAATCTGACGCGGCATTAGAACGACGTTTTGCTTCAGTGACTGTTGACGAACCAACGCAAGAAGATGCAATTGCTATATTGAATGGCATCCGACCTAAATTTGAAGAACATCACCAAGTACAAATTGATGATGAAGCGATAAATGCGGCTGTGAAGCTATCATCGCGGTACATCAGTGACCGTTTTTTGCCTGATAAAGCAATTGATTTAATTGATGAAGCGGGCGCAAAAGTTCGCATTGAAGCAACAGAAAATAGTGGTACGAATGACAAAGTAGTAACTCGTCTTAAGCAAATTGAGATAGACAAAGATGCTGCTATTGAAGCTTTAAATTTTGAAGAAGCAGCGCAACTGCGTACCGAAGAAATGAAGCTCAAGAAAAAATTAGCTAAGAAAGAGGCGAGAATACAAGCAGCAGTGGCTAATGGCGAACGCTCGCAATATGATTTACATGTGACAACACAAGACATCGCTGAAGTTATTTCTCAACAAACAGGGGTGCCGTTGACACAGTTAGAAAAAAACGATCAGCAGCGTTTAGTCAATTTAGAAAAAGTTCTAGGACGGCGAGTTGTTGGCCAACAGGCTGCAGTTTCCGCAGTTGCACGTGCTATTCGACGTGCACGTTCTGGATTGAAAGATCCTACGCGCCCCATTGGGACCTTTATGTTTTTGGGACCAACTGGTGTTGGAAAAACGGAGTTGGCTAAAGCGCTGGCAGAAGCTATTTTTGGTAGTGAAGATAATCTCATTCGTATCGATATGTCCGAATATCAAGAACGCTGGTCAGCTAGTCGATTAATCGGTTCTGCACCTGGGTATGTTGGTTATGATGAAGGTGGACAATTGACTGAAAAAGTACGCAATCACCCTTATTCAGTTGTTTTGCTAGACGAGGCTGAAAAAGCCCATCAGGACATCTTTAATTTGATGTTGCAAGTCTTTGATGACGGCTATCTGACTGACTCTAAAGGTCGTAAAGTTGATTTTCGCAACACAATCATTATTATGACTTCTAATTTAGGTGCCACACGTCTTCGCGATGAAAAATCAGTTGGTTTTGGTGCTGTTGATTTGAAAAATGATCATGAAGCTGTTGCAGCTAAAATTAGAGAAACACTGAAAGAGACTTTCAGGCCAGAATTCATCAACCGTTTAGATGAGGCAATTGTCTTTGAGAGTTTGACCAAACAAGAGTTACATGAAATTGTAAAATTGATGAGTCGTTCAGTACTACAACGTGTTGCTGAACAAGGTATTACAATTAAGATGACGCCCGCCGCCATTGACGTTGTTGCCAGTGCTGGTTTTGATCCTGAATATGGTGCCCGCCCAATTCGACGTGCACTTCAGACAAGTGTTGAAGATGCACTTAGTGAAGAGTTATTACGTGGTAATATTACCACTGAAGATGCCGTTACAATTGGCGCAAAGAATGGCAGCATTAAAATTACAACGAAACCACTTAAAACAACGTCGCCAGCAACTTAATAGCTTAAACACTTGAAGATAATTCAAGTGTTTTTTTATATCAAGACACCAATTAGTAGCCAACCAACGGTTAGAAAAGGCACAAATGGTAAACGTTTTTGTGATGATAATGCTAAAAAAAGTGTGGCTAAACAACAGCCTAACAACAAGCCTAGTACAAAAACATAGGTTGTTGTTGAAAAAATGAGTGTCAATAAAACTGGAATATCACCGGATCCTAAAGCGCGTCGTATATAAACCAAATAATAAGCTATCAAGCCAATTAATAAAGCTAGAAAAATGTGCGATTGATCATGGTGTTGGTGGATTGCGTACAATAACAGCGGAATAATCAAGTAGCTATGGATGGTCTGCGACTCGCAGTCTTCAAGTGATAAAAACAGTAGTACTACTGCCATTAGCCATTGAAGGGTCGAGGAATACCAAAGCATGGTGCCAAACAGTGTGCACGTCAATTCTAATGCAGGATAGCGCCAACCAAAACGTTTGTGACAATAGCGAGATTTTGCAAACGTGAAAACTGCCGAAAAAAACGGCACGAGATCGTACCACTTTAATAAATGATGACACATCAGGCAAAACGATCTGGGATGTAGTAATGAAATATTATGTTGGATGCGATCATTGGCACACATAACTGACGAAACAATGATGCTATTAAAAATCAATATCAATATATTTTCCATGTGGAATAGTACGAAAAAACAAATACTTATTCACAAAATGTAAATACCCACTTGACTTTATCGCTCAATCTGGTATTATATTGAACGTGCTTTTAAGTAATCTGTTCTGTGACATTGTCACACTGTGCTGAACGGCGCTGTAAAGGTAACTGTCAGCAGATTTCCGGTGAGCATTTTTGTTTGAAAACAGAAATGAAACACCTGGAACTGTGAAACTAATGAAAAATTTAAGGAGCTGTAGCATGCCTACAATTAACCAATTGGTTCGTAAGCCACGTAAGTCAAAGGTTTCTAAGTCAAAATCACCTGCTTTGAACTTTGGCTACAATTCAATGAAGAAAAAAGCAACTAACAATGCTGCCCCACAAAAGCGTGGTGTCGCAACACGTGTTGGTACAATGACACCAAAGAAGCCTAACTCAGCTTTGCGTAAGTACGCCCGTGTGCGTCTTTCAAACTTGTATGAAGTAACAGCATATATTCCAGGTATTGGTCATAACTTGCAAGAACACTCGGTTGTTTTGATTCGTGGTGGTCGTGTTAAGGATTTGCCTGGTGTACGTTACCACATTATCCGTGGTGCTTTGGATACTGCGGGTGTTGATGGTCGTATGACATCACGTTCAAAGTATGGTACAAAGGCACCAAAGAAGTAAGAAGGAGACTGACTAATGCCACGTAAAGGTTATACTAAGCGTCAGGAAGTTTTGCCTGACCCAATTTACAATTCAAAACTCGTTTCACGTTTGATCAACAAGTTGATGCTTGATGGTAAGCGTGGTACAGCTTCAACAATCTTGTATGATGCTTTTGATCGTATCAAGGAAGCAACTGGCAATGAACCATTGGAAGTTTTCGAACAAGCCATGGAAAACATTATGCCAGTATTGGAAGTTAAAGCTCGCCGTGTTGGTGGTTCTAACTACCAGGTGCCAATCGAAGTTCGTCCAGATCGTCGTACGACTTTGGGACTTCGTTGGTTGGTTAACTACTCACGTTTGCGTAATGAACACACAATGGATGAGCGTTTAGCCAAAGAAATTATGGATGCTGCCAATGACACTGGTGCATCTGTTAAGAAGCGCGAAGATACGCACAAGATGGCTGAAGCCAACCGTGCGTTTGCACACTATCGTTGGTAATCTGTTGATGACAAGAATTTAATTATTCTTGCGCGTCAAATAGTGTACAATTGTCATAGATGGTGTTTGTCAAAACAAGCACCATCAAAAAGCGAACACAATGATGTGTCGCTTTTTGTTGCATATATAACTAAACCAGGAGATAACTCACAATGGCAAAACGTGAATACCCACTAGAGCGTACACGTAACATCGGAATCATGGCCCACATTGATGCGGGTAAGACAACGACTACTGAACGTATCTTGTACTATACAGGTAAAATTCACAAAATTGGTGAAACACATGATGGTGCTTCACAAATGGATTTCATGGAACAAGAAAAGGAACGTGGTATCACGATCCAATCAGCTGCTACAACAGCTGTTTGGCACGGTTTCTTTGATCAATTTGAAAAAACACCTTATCGTGTTAACATCATTGATACACCTGGACACGTGGACTTCACAATCGAAGTTGAACGTGCTTTGCGTGTTCTTGATGGTGCCGTAGCCGTACTTGATGGTGCAGCTGGGGTTGAACCACAAACAGAAACAGTTTGGCGTCAGGCAACAACTTATGATGTGCCACGTATCGTCTTTGTTAACAAGATGGACAAAATGGGTGCTGATTTCCAAATGTCAGTTGACTCAATGCACGAACGTTTGCAAGTTAATGCTGAAGCAATTCAATGGCCAATCGGTGCTGAGGATGACTTCGAAGCTGTTATTGACTTGATTACACAAGAAGCTTATTACCCTGTTGATGAACTTGGTGAAAAGTGGGAACCACGTGATATTCCAGCTGATTTGAAAGATTTGGCAGAAGAAAAGCGCAACACATTGATTGAAGCTGTTGCTGATGTCGATGATGATTTGATGGAAAAGTATCTTGAAGGTGAAGATATTTCTGTTGAAGAATTAAAGGCAGCGATTCGTCGTGCTACATTAGCACTTCAATTCTACCCAATTCTTGCGGGTTCAGCTTATAAAGATAAGGGTGTTCAAATGATGTTGGATGCCGTTGTTGATTATTTGCCAGGACCTTTGGATGTTAAGCCATATATTGCTAAAGATCCAAAGACAGACGAAGAAGTTGATTTGATTGCTGATGATTCAAAGCCTTTCGCTGCTTTGGCATTCAAAATCATGACAGATCCATTCGTTGGTCGTTTGACATTTATGCGTGTTTATACTGGTACTTTGCAATCAGGTTCATACGTACAAAATACTTCCTCTGATACACGTGAACGTGTTGGTCGTTTGCTACAAATGCACGCTACTTCACGCACTGAAATTGAAGAAGTATTCTCTGGTGATATTGCTGCGGCTATTGGTTTGAAGAACACGACAACTGGTGATTCTTTGACAGCTGTTGACCATCAACTGATTCTGGAATCAATGGAGTTCCCAGAACCAGTTATCGAATTGGCTATTGAACCAAAGACAAAGGCTGATCAAGACAAATTGTCAAATGCCATTCAAAAATTGGCTGAAGAAGATCCTTCATTCCGTGCTACAACTAACCCTGAAACTGGTCAAACATTGATTGCTGGTATGGGTGAATTGCAATTGGATATCATGGTTGATCGTATGCGCCGTGAATTCAATGTTGAAGCCACTGTTGGTGCACCACAAGTTGCTTATCGTGAAGCCTTTACTAAGACAGTGCAAGCACGTGGTTACTTCAAACGTCAATCTGGTGGTAAAGGTCAGTATGGTGATGTTTGGATTGAATTCTCACCAAACGAAGAAGGGGCTGGATTCGAATTCGAAGATGCCATCGTTGGTGGTGTTGTGCCTCGTGAATATATTCCATCAGTTGAAGCTGGTTTGAAGGACGCATTGAATGCTGGTCCTTTGGCTGGATTCCCATTAGTTGATTTGAAAGCTAAGTTGTATGATGGTTCATATCACGATGTCGATTCAAGTGAAGCTGCCTTTAAGATTGCTGCTTCATTGGCTTTGCGTGAAGCTGCTAAGACAGCCGGCGCGGTTATTTTGGAACCAATTATGGCTGTTGATATTGTTGCACCTGAAGATAACCTTGGTGATGTTATGGGACACGTCTCAGCACGCCGTGGTATGATTGAAGGTCAAGAGTCACGTGGTCCTGTTTTGGCAGTTAAGGCTAAGGTGCCTTTGTCAGAAATGTTTGGTTATGCAACTACTTTGCGTTCAGCAACGCAAGGCCGTGGTACATTCCAAATGGTTTTCGATCACTACGAAGCTGTTCCTAAGAACATTCAAGAAGAAATTATCAAGACTCACGGTCAAGAAAATTAATCTTTAACTGACTGATGGTTCAGTATAAACGGCGTCGCTCAACGGAGTGACGCTGTTTTGTTATTATTAGGTAAATTGACATGAAAAATCACAGTAAGTTTTTAATTCCAGGTATTATTGTTGTCGGGATGATTTTGAGATTACCATTCACGGCTATACCACCAATTTTGAGTAGTATTTCCAAATCAGAAGGTGTACCTGTTGGCCAATTGGGCATGCTAACAACTATTCCATTGATAGCATTTGCGCTATTTTCTTCCACGGCTCCAAAAGTAGCACAGAAGATTGGTTTAGAAAGAGCATTTGCGTTGATGTTAATGCTGCTGATTATTGGTTCGGGGATTCGAGTCATCAATGCAACTTTTCTCTATATTGGAACAATGCTAATTGGTATTGGTGTTGCCCACATGAATGTGTTGCTGCCCAGCGTTATTCGAACGTATTTTCCGATGAAAGTCGGTCCGATGACGTCTGTTTTTACATTTAGCATGATGTTAGCAACGGCCGTTGGGGCAAGTTTAGCAGCGCCAATAACAGCATTAACTAGTTGGCAAATTTTCGTAGGACTGCTAACAATCTTGCTAATTGGCGCTTTACTGGATTGGTTGCCTAATGAGCGATTTGCGGCAAAAAGGCAAGCTACTCAAATAACGAGTCCTCACCAGAAAACGGTCCGATTCAATGTTTGGAAAAACCGTAATGCTTGGTTATTATTGTTTTTTGGTGGTATGCAATCTGCAATGTTCTATGTTTTGATGGCATGGGGGCCGACAATGGCAATTCAAACCGGATTAACGCCGGCCACCGCTGGTTTATTTTCTGGTCTTAACTCGTTAATTGGTTTACCATTTGCGTTAACAGTACCTTCAATTGTTGTTAGGTTGAACAAACATCAAAAACAATGGCTGGTTGCTAGTTTTTCAATTTTAGGTACAATTGGCTACCTTCTGCTACTAAATCCACAAGGCACATTTGCCTACTGGTTACTGGTCAATTTATTTATTGGTGTCGGCACATCGGTGTTGTTTCCGTATTTGATGACCACATTCACGCTTAAAACCAGCACGTCGGGGCAAACAGCGCAATTGTCGGGTATGTCGCAAAGTGGTGGTTATTTGATTGCGGCAATTGGTCCAGCTATGTTTGGTTACGCATATGGTTGGTGGCATTCTTGGACACCGCAAATTATCGTTATTATTATTTTGTTCATCTTAATGACACTAGCTATTGTTGTTGTTGAAAATCATGAAAAAATCGTTGAGGCATAGTAGTCACTGAGGCTAAATGGCAGAATATGATTTTCTTTTTATGTCTTAAAAATTAGTGTAAAATTGAAATTATCGAAAAGAGTTGAGGTTGAGAATTTGGCAGAGCAAACACCAATTATTGAATTTAAGTCTGTAAGCTTAGCTTATGGTGACACAGAGATTTTGAAGGGCATCGACTTGTCTTTAGAACAAGGTAAATTTTATACCTTGTTGGGGCCATCGGGATCTGGTAAAACAACGATATTAAACTTGATTTCTGGTCAATTGGCGGCAACTTCAGGTGATATTTTATTTGAAAACAAGCGTATCAATGATGTACCAGTGGAAAAACGAACTGTTAACACTGTTTTCCAAGACTATGCTTTGTTTCCTAATATGAATGTTTTTGAAAACGTGGCTTTTGGGCCTTCTATAAAGAAAATGTCAAAGACCGATATTGAACGACAAGTTCATGACATGCTGAAGTTGGTTAAACTTGATCAATATGCTGATCGTGATATTAGTGAGCTGTCAGGTGGGCAACGGCAGCGTGTGGCGATTGCGCGCGCTTTGGCTAATGATCCAAAAGTTTTGTTACTTGATGAACCATTGTCTGCATTGGATTACAAGTTGCGCAAAGACATGCAGTATGAGTTACGTGAAATTCAGCAAAGACTTGGTATTACATTTGTTTTTGTGACGCATGATCAAGAAGAAGCGTTGGCCATGTCTGATTGGATTTTTGTGATGAATGATGGTGTCATACAACAAAATGGGACACCTGAAGATATCTACGATGAACCGATTAACCATTTTGTTGCGGACTTTATTGGTGAAAGTAACATTGTTGATGGCATTATGAAGACGGATTACGTTGTTCATTTTGTTGGCAAAGATTTTGAAAATGTGGATGCTGGTATGCGACCTAATGAACGAGTTGAGGTTGTCTTACGGCCTGAAGATTTGGATTTAACTACCATTGAAAATGGTAAGTTAATTGTGACCATTGATGACCAATCATTCCGTGGTGATTATTATGAAATTACAGCAATTGATGATGATGGTAATGAGTGGCAAGTTCAAGCAACGAACTCGGCTCAAGTTGGAGAACGAGTTGGCTTGACATTTGATCCAGAAGATATTCATATTATGCGTTTTAACGAGTCGGAAGATGATTTTGACGCGCGTTTGGAAAGTTATGAGGATGATGATGAAGAGTAAACAACAACGTCAGTTATTTTATCTCGTACCTTATGGCGCGTGGCTACTGCTATTTGTTATTGCCCCACTTTTTTTATTGCTATTTCAATCATTAACTAGTGCGAATGGTGGTTTAACTTTACATAACTATGCTGTTTATTTTGGTAGTGGCACATACCTTCGCATGACGTTCAATTCAGTTTGGTTTGCTTTTTTGATTACACTAATTACATTGGTAATTAGTTATCCGATGGCTTACCTACTCAATCAGCTCAAGCGAAAACAATTTTGGTTGCTATTAGTAATCCTGCCAACGTGGATTAATTTGCTGTTAAAGACCTATGCGTTTATTGGTCTCTTGTCAAAAACCGGTACGGTTAATAATTTCATGAGCTTCTTTGGCATTGCCCCACAGCAACTGTTGTTTTCTGATTGGAGCTTTTTGTTAGTTGCTGCCTACATTGAAATTCCGTTTATGATTCTGCCAATTTTTAATTCGTTGGCAGAAATTGACCCAAAACTGGAGCAAGCTAGTCGTGATTTGGGTGCCAATAAATGGCAAACATTACGACGAGTCATTTTGCCATTATCAATGCCGGGGGTTAAGGCGGGCATTCAAGCTGTTTTCATTCCAAGTTTGTCATTGTTTATGATTACACGTTTGATAGGCGGTAATCGTGTGATTACGTTAGGTACAGCAATCGAGGAACATTTTTTAGTAACCCAAAACTGGCAACTTGGATCGACGATTGGTGTGATTTTAATTGTAGCGATGGTTGTGACGATGATTTTGACGCGTGATCGTGTCAAAAAAAATACGAGAAAGTGAGTAATATAAATGAAAAAAGCTTTTAAATGGTCAAATTTATATTTGTGGTTTGTTTTCATTTTGCTGTACTTACCAATTTTTTTCTTGATTATTTATTCATTTAATGCAGGTGATGTGATGCAAGGATGGGACGGATTTTCCTTGAAGCATTACGTTGAGTTGTTCGCAGATACGCGCATTATCGAGATAGTGGTTAATACTTTTTTAATCGCACTATTGTCTTCGCTTTTGGCTAGTATTTTGGGAACGGCTGGTGCGTTGTATATTTATGATCAGCGCAATCGGTTGATTAAAAATATTTTCTTATCATTAAACAATATTTTGTTGGTATCACCTGATGTTATTATTGGCGCTTCGTTTTTGATATTGTTTACAGTTGTCGGTTTTTCATTAGGATTTGCGTCAGTACTCCTGTCGCATATTGCTTTTAGTATTCCGATTGTTGTGTTGATGGTTTTGCCGAGACTCCAAGAAATGAATCAATCCTTAGTTGCTGCTGCTAAAGATTTAGGCGCTAATAACTGGCAAATGTTATCGCGCGTGATTTTACCCGTTATATCACCAGGTATTTTGGCTGGATTTTTTATGGCATTTACGTATTCTTTGGATGATTTTGCG
Organism: Leuconostoc falkenbergense; assembly: GCF_014634805.1. Lineage (GTDB taxonomy): Bacteria > Bacillota > Bacilli > Lactobacillales > Lactobacillaceae > Leuconostoc > Leuconostoc falkenbergense. The sequence continues at coordinate 35,473 of NZ_BMBS01000009.1, read as the reverse complement.
GTGACATTTTTCGTAACTGGTAATGGGTTTTCGACGTTATCTGTTGAAATATATTCTCGGGCCCGTCAGGGGGTTAGCTTGGAAATTAATGCCTTGTCGGCAATGATGTTTATTGTATCGCTCGTACTTGTCTTACTATATTACGTTATTTCAACGCGCTCATCTAAAAATAAAAAACGTGGTACGCGACTGGTAACACCGGCTACGGAGGGTTTATAGCATGAAAAAGTTATTGAGTAGTGTCGTTGCCATTTTAATTGTTGTTGCTGTTTTGTTCGGTGCACAGCGTTATTTGGCTGCCAAAACTGGTAGTGGTGAGGGCGGTTCTAAAGTTTTGAATCTGTATAACTGGGGAGATTATATTGATCCAGCTCTACTTAAAAAGTTTACTAAAGAGACAGGTTACAAAGTCAGTTACGAAACTTTTGATTCCAATGAAGCCATGTTTACGAAGGTTAAACAGGGTGGGACATCCTATGATTTAGCTGTGCCGTCGGAATATATGATTGAGAAAATGAAGGCTGCAAATTTATTGTTGCCACTGGATCATCGGACATTGACAGAATTAAAAAATTACGACAGTCGATTCCTGAACCAATCTTTTGATAGACACAACAAATACTCTGTCCCATACTTTTGGGGAACTTTAGGTATTATCTACAATGATAAATACGTAAAGGCCAGTGATGTCCAACATTGGGATGATTTATGGTCGTCAAAGTTTAAAAATCAAGTCATGTTAATTGACTCGGCACGTGATGTATTAGGTTTTACATTGATTACACAAGGGAAGTCTGTAAATGATAAGTCAACAGCTGATTTGGCGGCAGCTCAAGGCAAACTAACAACTTTGATGCCAAATGTTAAAGCCATTATTGCTGACGAAATCAAAATGTATATTGCACAAGACGAAGCGTCAATTGCCGTAACATATTCTGGAGAGGCGTCCGAAGCAATGGTAAACAATAAACACTTGCATTATGTTGTGCCGAGCGAGGGTTCAAATCTTTGGTTTGATAATATTGTTATGCCCAAAACTGCTAAACATAAAGCGGCTGCCTATGCTTTCTTAAATTTCATTAGTGAGCCAAAAAACGCGGCCCAAAATGCCGAATATATTGGTTATGCAACGCCAAACAAAAAGGCATTAGCACTATTACCTAAGAGTATTCGTGAGGACAAACAGTTTTATCCAGACGCCAAAACTGTGAGTCACTTGCAAGTATATTCAGACTTAGGACAAAAATGGACAGAAAAATATAATGATGCCTTTTTGGAATTTAAAATGACACAAAGATGAGTAAAAAGAATTGTTGAAAATATCGCACAAAACCCTTGCAATGCAGGGGTTTTTCTGTTATTATATTTAAGTACGCTTTTGGAACAGTAGTCATATAAACCTGACGAAAGCCTGGTGTATCAATGTTTAGCGATGATGATTAAGGTTGCGACACGCGCGGCCGCGTTGCCATGGGCGCGCAAAACACAAGCAGTGTTGTCGGTTTTTAATCGGAGTTAGCTGATTTACAAAATCAACGAGGAGGCACGAAATAATGGCACAAAAGAAGATCCGTATCCGTTTGAAGGCATACGAACACCGCATCTTAGACCAATCAGCAGAAAAAATTGTTGAGACAGCTAAGCGTACGGGCGCAGAAATTGCTGGTCCTATCCCATTGCCAACTGAACGTACATTGTATACAATTCTACGTTCACCACATAAGCACAAGGATAGCCGTGAGCAATTTGAAATGCGCACGCACAAGCGTTTGATCGACATTGTGAACCCTACTGACAAGACAGTCGACGCATTGCGTAAGCTTGAATTGCCATCAGGTGTTGCGATCGAAATCAAGTTGTAATCTTAAACGGATATAACTTCGCGTCTCAACTTAGAGACAAAAAATAAGTCAAGCAAAATAATTAAGGAGATTAGTCATGACTAAAGGTATCTTAGGCCGCAAAGTCGGTATGACTCAGGTTTTCACAGAATCTGGCGAATTGATCGCAGTTACCGTAGTTGAAGCAACACCAAACGTCGTTTTGCAAGTAAAAAATGCAGAAACAGACGGTTATAGTGCTATTCAACTCGGTTACCAAGACAAACGTGCAGTTTTGTCAAACAAACCTGAACAAGGTCACGCTTCAAAAGCAAACACGACCCCTAAGCGCTACGTTCGTGAAGTCCGCGACGCGGAAGGCGAATTTAACGCAGGGGATGAAATCAAAGTGGATACATTCCAAGCAGGGGAATACGTCGACGTAACGGGCATCACAAAAGGGCATGGCTTCCAAGGCTCAATTAAGCGTCTTGGTCAGTCTCGTGGACCTATGGCCCACGGCTCACGTTATCACCGCCGTCCTGGTTCAATGGGTGCGATTATTAACCGCGTCTTCAAGGGTAAGCTCTTGCCAGGTCGTATGGGTAACAACAAGCGCACAATGCAAAATGTTGCTATTGTACACGTTGATGTTGAAAATAACCTCTTGCTATTGAAGGGAAATGTTCCCGGCGCCAACAAGTCACTTTTGACAATCAAATCAACTGTTAAAGTTAATGCAAAGCATCCTGAAATCAAAATAGCTGGTGTATCTGCACCTGTCGCTGATTCAGAAGAAGCTTAATCTAAACTATATAGAAAGGAGAACAATCAATCATGACTAAAGTTGCTGTATTAAAGCAAGATGGTAGTCAAGCTGCTGAAATTGAATTGAATGATGCAGTTTTCGCCATCGAACCTAACAACGCCGTTATTACAGATGCAGTATTGATGCAACGTGCATCATTACGTCAGGGTACACATGCTGTCAAGAACCGCTCTGCTGTTTCTGGTGGTGGTCGTAAGCCTTGGAAGCAAAAGGGTACTGGTCGTGCACGTGCTGGTTCAATTCGTGAACCTCAGTTCCGTGGCGGTGGTATTGTTTTTGGTCCTACACCTCGTTCATACGCTTACCGTATCAACCGTAAAGCCTATCAATTGGCTTTGAAGTCAGTATTATCACAAAAAGTTGCTGATAATAAGTTGGTTGTTGTTGATGCTTTGTCATTTGAAGCACCAAAGACGCAAGACTTTAAAAAGGTTTTGGCTAACTTGTCAGCTGACACAAAGACATTAGTAGTTGTTGATGAAGACAATGAAAACGCGATCTTGTCAGCACGTAACTTGGCTAATGTTCAAGTTATGACAACAAAGGGTATCAACGTACTTGACGTTGTTAATGCAGATAAGCTGGTGATTGTTCAATCATCAATCGAAGAAATCCAAGGAGGTCTTGCCTAATGGATGCACGCGATATTATCCGTCGCCCTATCATCACCGAAGCTTCAATGGCGCAAACAGAACGTAAGCGTTATGTCTTCGAAGTAGATACTCGCGCAAAAAAGCCTGAAATCAAGAAAGCTATCGAAGAAATTTTTGATGTTAAAGTTTCAGGTCTCAACACAGCAAACGTTCGTGGTAAGCTTAAGCGCCAAGGCCGTTATGTTGGTTATACACGTAAGTTAAAAAAGGCAACTGTAACGTTGTCAAAAGATTCAAAAGATATTCAAATCTTTAACGAAGGTTAATTCTAAATAGGAGGATAAGACATTGGCTATCAAGAAATATAAGCCAACCTCTAACGGACGTCGTAATATGACGACTTCAGATTTTGCTGAAATCACTAAGACAACGCCCGAGAAGAGTTTGTTGGCTAAAAAGTCAAAGACTGGTGCACGTAATGCATCAGGTCGCATGACAGTTCGCCACCACGCTGGTGGACATAAGCAGGCCTACCGTATCGTAGACTTTAAGCGTATTAAAGATGACAAGACAGCTACTGTTAAGGCTATCGAGTACGATCCAAACCGCACAGCTAACGTTGCTTTGTTGGTATATGAAGATGGTATTAAGTCATACATCTTGGCGCCAAAGGGATTGAAGGTTGGCGATAAAGTTCAATCTGGTCCTGATGCCGACATTAAGCCCGGCAATGCCTTGCCATTGAGTGCTATTCCTGAAGGTACTTTGATTCACAATATCGAATTGAAGCCTGGTAAGGGTGGCCAATTGGCTCGTTCAGCGGGTACATCAGCACAAATTTTGGGACGTGATGGTAAGTACATCATTGTTCGATTGACTTCAGGAGAAGTACGTTTGGTCTTAGCTACTAACCGCGCCACAATTGGTGAAGTTGGTAACGCCGAACATTCATTGATTAACTGGGGTAAAGCTGGTCGTAACCGTTGGCGTGGAAAGCGTCCACACGTTCGTGGATCAGTTATGAACCCTAACGATCACCCACACGGTGGTGGTGAAGGTAAAGCACCAGTTGGTCGTCCAAGTCCTATGTCACCATGGGGTAAGAAGACTGCCGGTAAGAAGACTCGCGATAAGAAGAAAGCTTCAACAAAGTTCATCGTTCGCGGTCGCAAGAGTAAGTAAGGGAAAGGAGACAACTAATGGCTCGTAGTTTAAAAAAGGGACCATTTGCGGACCCACACTTGCTTAAGAAGATTGAAGCGCAAGTTGATTCTGAAAAGAAATCAGTGATCAAAACTTGGTCACGTCGTTCAACAATCTTCCCAAGCTTCATCGGCTTTACAATTGCCGTTTATGATGGTCGCAAGCACGTTCCAGTATATGTGCAAGAAGATATGGTCGGTCACAAGTTAGGTGAATTCGTACCAACTCGTACGTTCAAGGGACACAAGAACGACGATAAAAAGACTGGTAAATAAGGAGGAAGTGAAAAATGGCTGAACAAGTTACATCAGCTCGCGCGACTGCTAAGATCGTTCGCGTTGCCCCACGTAAGGCACGCTTAGTTCTTGACACTATTCGCCGTAAGAGCGTTAACGAAGCATACGCAATTTTGAAGTTCCTACCTAATACTTCTACTGAAGATATTTACAAGGTTTTGAACTCAGCAGTTGCTAATGCTGAAAATAACTTCTCACTAGACAGAGAAGATCTTATTGTGAAGGAAGCCTTCGCGAACGAAGGACCAACGCTAAAGCGTTTCCGTCCACGTGCCAAAGGTTCTGCTTCACCTATCAACAAGCGTACAAGCCACATTACAATTGTGGTTGCTGAGAAGGAGGCAAAGTAATGGGTCAAAAGATTAACCCTACTGGGTTCCGTGTTGGCGTTATTCGCGACTGGGACGCAAAGTGGTTTGCTGACAAGGCTGATTATGCTAACCAACTTCACGAAGACTTGCGTATTCGTAAGTATATCGAAAAGAATTTAGCTGATGCCTCAGTTGATCGCATTGAAATTGAACGTAGCACTAAGTCACGTGTTGACGTTTCAATCCACACTGCCAAGCCTGGAATGGTAATTGGTAAGGGTGGTTCAGAAGTTGAAAAGCTTCGTACTCAATTGGCAAAATTGACAGATAAAGATGAAAAGGGTCGTTCAAAGCGCGTTTTCATTAACATCGTTGAAATCAAGAAGCCTGATTTGAGTGCACATTTGGTTGGACAACAAATTGCTGGTGATTTGGAACGCCGTGTTGCTTTCCGTCGCGCAATGCGTGGTGCCATCCAACGTGCTACTCGTGCCGGTGCAAAGGGTATCAAAGTTATGGTTTCAGGTCGTTTGAACGGTGCAGATATTGCCCGTATTGAACAATATACTGAAGGCACTGTTCCTTTGCATACTTTACGTGCAGACATTGACTACTCATGGGATGAAGCAATGACTGCTTATGGTAACTTGGGTATTAAGACTTGGATTTACCGTGGTGATGTTTTGCCACAAAAGAAAAACAGTAAGTAAGGAGGGAAGCAAACATGTTAGTACCAAAGCGTGTTAAATTCCGTCGTGTACACCGTGGTCACATGCGTGGCGAAGCTAAAGGTGGCAAGACGGTGACATTTGGTGACTTTGGCTTGCAAGCAACAACATCAAGCTGGATCACTAACCGTCAAATTGAAGCTGCTCGTATTGCAATGACACGTTATATGAAGCGTGGTGGTAAGGTTTGGATTAAAATCTTCCCTCACAAGTCATATACATCAAAAGGTGTTGGTGTTCGAATGGGTAATGGTAAGGGTGCTCCCGAAGGATGGGTTGAACCTGTTAAGCGTGGCAAGGTAATGTTTGAAGTGGCAGGTGTTCCTGAAGCAACTGCACGTGAAGCATTGCGTTTGGCACAACATAAGTTGCCTGTACGTACGAAGATTATTGCTCGGGAGGCTGAATAATGGCTAAAGCAAGTGAATTGAAAGAATTGTCACTTGCGGATTTGCAAAAGCGCGAAGCCGAATTCAAGGAAGAATTGTTCAACCTTCGTTTCCAATTGGCTACTGGTCAGTTGGAAAACACGGCGCGTATCGCACAAGTTCGTAAGGACATTGCACGAGTTAAGACAGTTATTCGTGCACAAGAATTGGCAAACGCCAACAAATAAGACGAAAGGAAGAAGCTGAAAAATGAGTGAAGAACGTAATACTCGTAAAGTTTATCAAGGACGCGTTGTTTCAGATAAGATGGACAAGACAATTACTGTCGCTGTTGATACTTATTTAACACACGCCGTCTACGGTAAGCGTGTCAAGTACACAAAGAAGTTCAAGGCCCATGATGAAAACAATAGTGCCAAGCAGGGCGATATTGTTCAAATCATGGAAACACGTCCTTTGTCTGCAACTAAGCACTTCCGTTTGGTTAAGATCGTTGAAGAGGCTGTTATTCTTTAATGTTCGACCCAAAACGTCGTAATTAATTGCTAACAAGGAGGAAGAACCATGATTCAACAAGAGAGTCGTTTAAAAGTGGCTGATAACTCTGGCGCACGTGAAATCTTGACGATTAAAGTGCTCGGTGGTTCAGGCCGTAAGTTTGCAGGTGTTGGCGACATGATCGTTGCAACAGTTAAGCAAGCTATCCCTGGTGGTAACGTAAAGAAGGGTGACGTCGTTAAGGCTGTTATCGTTCGTACTGTATCTGACGTTCGTCGTGCAGATGGCTCATACATTAATTTTGATGAAAATGCCGCTGTTATCGTGAAGGACGACAAATCACCAGTTGGTACGCGTATTTTTGGTCCAGTTGCACGTGAATTACGTGACAACGACTACATGCGTATTGTTTCATTGGCACCAGAAGTGCTCTAATACTGACAAGGAGGAGCCAAATCATGTTTGTAAAAACAGGTGATAAGGTTCGCGTCATTGCCGGCAAAGACAAGGGAAAAGAAGGCACAATCACTAAGACTGTTGCTGGAAAAGATCGCGTCGTTGTCGAAGGCGTGAACATCGTTAAGAAGCATCAAAAGCCTTCTAACGAATATCCACAAGGTGGTGTTATCGATATCGAAGCACCTATCCATGTTTCTAACGTGCAATTGCTTGACCCTTCAACTAACGAACCAACGCGCGTTGGATTCAAAGTGGAAGATGGCAAGAAAGTTCGCGTATCTAAAAAGTCTGGTAACGTACTAGGCTAATATCGAAAGGTGAAATCATTTTCATGGCTAACGCTTTAAAAGAAAAATATGTTAATGAAGTTCAACCTGCTTTGATCGAAAAGTTTAACTTCAAATCATCAATGCAAGCCCCAAAGATTGACAAGATCGTCTTGAACATGGGTGTTGGTGATGCAGTTTCAAACTCAAAGAACTTGGATGAAGCGGTTGAAGAATTGAAGTTGATTGCTGGTCAACAACCAGTTATCACAAAGGCAAAGAAGTCAATCGCTGGTTTCCGTTTGCGTGAAGGTATGTCAATCGGAACTAAGGTAACACTACGTGGTGAACGTATGTATGACTTCTTAGACAAGTTGATCAACATTTCATTGCCTCGTGTTCGTGATTTCCGTGGTGTATCATCAAAGGCTTTTGATGGCCGTGGTAACTACACTTTGGGCATTCGTGAACAATTGATTTTCCCAGAAATCGATTTTGACAAGGTTAACCGTGTTCGCGGATTGGACATTGTTATTGTTACAACTGCTCAAAACGACGAAGAAGGTCGTGAGTTGTTAACACAATTGGGAATGCCATTTACTAAGTAATTAGTGAATAAAAATGTTGTTACTCTAAATGAGTGACGCGTTTTTAACTGTTATCGACTAAAATAGTCTATAATAGTTAAGAGCGTGTCATTTTGCATGATTACGTTCAAAATTTAAAGGAGGATATCGATAGATGTCTATGACTGATCCAATTGCTGATTTATTGACACGCATTCGTAACGCCAATTTGGCGCATCACGAAGTTGTGGAAATTCCAGCATCAAAAATTAAAAAGAGTATCGCTGAAATCTTGAAATCAGAAGGTTTCATCCGCGATGTGGAGTATATTGATGATAACAAGCAAGGTGTTATCCGTGTATTTCTCAAGTACGGAGAAGACCGTAATCGTGTGATTACTGGTATTAAGCGTATCTCAAAGCCTGGTTTGCGTAAGTATGCCAAGGCTGAAGACTTGCCAAAAGTTTTGAATGGTTTGGGAATTGCTATTATCTCAACTTCTGCCGGTGTGATTACTGACAAAGAAGCTCGTTCAAAGCAAGTTGGTGGCGAAGTGCTCGCCTACGTTTGGTAATATATCTAAGAAAGGAGACTTACCATGAGCCGTATTGGAAATAAAACAATCACATTGCCTGCTGATGTGACTGTATCTCAAGAAGGTGCAGTTGTCACAGTTAAAGGGCCTAAGGGTGAATTGTCACGTGAAATCGTTTCAGCAATCACGATGAATGTTGAAGGAACTGAAGTTTCTTTCACACGTGAAAGTGACGACAACAAGACTAAAGCTTTGCATGGTACTACACGTGCCAACGTTGCAAACATGGTCGAAGGTGTATCTGAAGGTTTCACAAAAACATTGAAGCTTGTTGGTGTTGGTTACCGTGCCGCAAAGTCAGGTTCAAAGTTGACTTTGAGTGTTGGTTATTCTCACCCAGTTGTCTTTGAAGATCGTGAAGCGTTAACTGTTGAAGTACCAGATGCTTTGACAATTAAAATTTCAGGTATTTCAAAACAAAAAGTCGGCGATTTAGCAGCTGAAATTCGTGCCGTTCGTTCACCAGAACCTTATAAAGGTAAAGGTATTCGTTACGAAGGTGAAGTTGTTCGTCGTAAGGAAGGTAAGACTGGTAAGTAAGTATTTACTGCTAGTAGTACAAGTTCTGTTAAAAAAATATTTTAAAATGGCATAAGCCATAAGAAAAGGAAAGCACAGCTATGATTTCAAAACCAGATAAGAATAAGCTTCGCGTAAAGCGCCACAAGCGTGTACGTGGAAAAATCTCTGGTACTGCTGCTCGCCCACGTTTGAACGTTTTCCGTTCTAATGCAAACATCTACGCTCAATTAATTGATGACGTAGCGGGTGTAACGCTAGCAAGTGCCTCAAGTCATGATGCCGAAGTAACGGGATCAAAGACTGAACAAGCAGTTAAAGTTGGTGAATTGATCGCCGCACGTGGTAAAGCCGCAAAGGTTGAAGAAGTTGTCTTTGATCGTGGTGGTTACGTTTATCATGGACGTGTTCAAGCACTAGCAGAATCAGCCCGTGAAAACGGTTTGAAGTTCTAAGGAAGGAGGAATATTAAAATGGTTGAATTCGTTAATCCTAAGTCACTTGGTGAATTAGAAGAGAACGTGGTTGCTATTAACCGTGTCACAAAGGTTGTTAAGGGTGGTCGTCGCTTGCGTTTTGCAGCGTTGGTTGTCGTTGGTGACAAGCAAGGACACGTTGGTTTTGGTACTGGTAAAGCACAAGAAGTTCCTGAAGCTATCCGCAAGGCTATTGAAGATGCTAAGCGTAAGTTGATCACTGTGCCAACAGTTGCTACAACTATTCCTCATGAAGTCCTTGGCGAATGGGGCGGTGGTAAGATTTTGGTCAAGCCAGCCGAAGAAGGATCTGGTGTTGCTGCCGGTGGTGCCGCACGTTCTGTTATGGAACTTGCAGGTATTGCTGATGTGACTGCTAAGTCACTTGGTTCATCAACACCAGTTAACGTTATTCGTGCAACTTTCGATGCGCTAACAAGCTTGAAAGATGCCGAAGAAGTTGCTAAGTTGCGTGGTGTTTCTTTGGAACACTTAGCTGAATAAGGAGCGATAAAATGGCAGATTTGAAAATCACTTTGATTAAGAGTGCGGTTCATCGCTTACCTAAGCAACGCGCGATTGTTAAGTCTCTTGGACTTGGCCGCGTATCTAGTTCAGTGGTGAAGCCTGATAACGAAGCTACACGTGGTGCAATTTTCCATATTGCTCACTTAGTTAACGTTGAAGAAGTTAAGTAATTACACATTAAAATAGGAGGTACCGAAAGATGAATTTGAACGAATTACAACCAGCTGCTGGTTCACGTCACGTGCGTAACCGTGTTGGTCGTGGTACATCATCTGGAAACGGTAAGACATCCGGACGTGGTCAAAAGGGTCAAAAGGCTCGTGGAAAAGTGCGTTTGGGTTTTGAAGGTGGTCAAATGCCTTTGTACCGTCGTATTCCAAAACGTGGATTTACTAACATTTCACGTAAGGAATTTGCAGTTGTTAACTTAGATAAGTTAAACAGCTTTGATGATGGCACAGAAATTACACCAGCGCTTTTGATTGAAAACGGTATTGTTAAAAATCAAAAGTCAGGTATTAAGATTTTGGCTGTAGGTCAACTTGAAAAGAAGTTGACTGTGAAGGCACATAAGTTTTCAGCAGCAGCTGTTGCTGCTATTGAACAAGCCGGTGGGTCAACTGAGGTACTTTAATGCTTAGCACGTTATTTAATGCAGTACGTGAAAAAGACATACGCAAAAAGCTGGGATGGACATTTTTGATTTTGTTTGTATACAGAATTGGAACACACATCACTGTGCCAGGGGTTAACCCTGCTGCTATGTCTGATATGGCCAACTCAGGATTGATGAACATTTTGAACATCTTTTCTGGTGGCGGCTTGATGAATTACTCATTGTTTGCTATGGGTGTTTCACCATACGTGACGGCACAAATTGTTGTGCAACTTTTGCAATTAGATATCGTGCCTCGCTTTGTCGAATGGAGTAAGCAAGGTGAAGTTGGTCGGCGAAAGTTGAACAACGCCACACGTTGGTTGACACTTGTGCTTGCTTTTGTTCAATCCGTAGGTATTACAGCAGGATTTAATTCACTGTCTTCTTATGGATTAGTTAGTCAAACAAATAACGTGATGTCTTTTATTGTGATCGGTTCGGTCATGACAATTGGAACGTTTTTTGCGATGTGGCTGGGTGAGATGATCACTGAAAAAGGTCTTGGAAACGGTGTTTCTATGATTATTTTTGCAGGTATTATCGCACAAGCACCAGAAGGTTTGTATGAAATTTTCAAAGAAAATATTTTACAAGCTGGTAATGGTGAGCTGTTAAATGGTTGGGTGTTCATGATTGTGTTGTTAGTAGCAATGATTTTGGTTGTTGCGTTTACAACTTGGTCATATGAAGGAACCCGCCGTTTGCAAATGCAGTACACACGTTCGGCTACTTCGTATGGTAGTGAAGCGTATTTACCTTTGAAAGTCAATGTTTCAGGTGTTATTCCTGTCATCTTTGCCTCATCATTTATTAGCACGCCGCAAACAGTGTTGTTGGCCTTTCAGGATAAATATGCTTCTGCTCAATGGTATCAAGTTATGCAACAAATATTTAGCATGACAACATTACCAGGGGCGATACTTTACACTGTATTAATTGTTATTTTCACTTATTTTTACGCATTTGTTCAAGTTAACCCTGAAAAGTTAGCTGAAAACTTACAGAAACAAGGGGCTTACATTGTTGGTGTGCGTCCTGGTGATCAAACGAAAGCTTTTGTCTCAAAACTCCTATTAAATCTGAGCTTTGTCGGCTCAATTTTCTTAGGTGTTGTTGCATTAGTACCATTGATCGCATCGGATGTGTGGGGATTGAACGAAAAAATCGGTTTAGGTGGCACAAGCCTGTTGATTTCAATAGGTGTTGCCTTGGACTTAATTCGTCAAATCGATGGTTTAATGCAGAAAAAAAATTATGTTGGCTTTATTACAAAAGATCAATTAGCAGCTCGGGAGGCAATCAATGGCTAAGAATTTGATTTTATTGGGATTACCTGGTGCCGGAAAAGGTACACAGGCAGACTTCATCGTGAAGGACTATCCTGTGGTTCACATTAGTACTGGAGATATTTTCCGTGCTAATTTGGCCAACAACACAGAATTAGGTCAAAAAGCTCGTGAGTTCATGGATGCTGGTGACTTAGTTCCCGATGAAATTACTAACGCTATGGTTGCTGACCGTTTAAATCAAAGTGATGTTGAAGCCGGCTTTATGCTTGACGGATATCCTCGTAATGAAGCACAGGCTGAATTTTTGGATAGCTATCTGTCTAATAACAATAAGTCTGTTTCTGCAACATTATACTTTGAAGTTTCCGACTCATTATTGCGTCAACGTCTTTTGGGACGCGGACGCGCAGATGATACGCCCGAGGTAATTGATAACCGCTTAGCCGTTAATAAAGCGGCTAACTTGCCTTTGGTAGATTATTACCAACGTGCTGGTGTTTTGCACACCATCGATGGCGGTCGCCAACTTGCTGACGTGTATCGTGATGTTAAGGAAGTTTTAGATAATTTGGATTAATTATCTAAAATGTCATTGAGAAATACCATTATTTCTGGTATAATTTGATAGGTTAAGCACTTATCAACAATGTAGAACATGATAAGCACAGGAGGTTGAGTGCGTGGCCAATGATGTCATTGAAATTGAAGGTAAAGTGAAAGAAACTTTACCAAATGCGATGTTCCAAGTAGAACTCGAAAATGGTGCTGTGATTTTGGCACATGTTTCTGGAAAAATTCGTAAGAATTTTATCAGAATATTGCCGGGTGATCGCGTCACTGTTGAAATGTCACCATACGACTTAACTAAGGGTCGTATTACTTATCGTTTCCGATAAGGAAAGATTTGGAATAATCAGTTAACCGAATAGGAGGAATAGATTATGAAAGTACGCCCATCAGTTAAAAAGATGTGTGATGCTTGCCGCGTTATCAAGCGCAATGGTCGCACAATGATCATCTGCTCTGCTAACCCAAAGCATAAGCAACGCGCTGGTAAGTAATTACCACGCATTAATTATTGATTGAATAAGGACATAATTGTCGTTTTCAAAATACTAAAGGAGGTAAATTGTTATGGCTCGTATTGCAGGTATTGATTTGCCACGTGACAAGCGAATTGTCATTGGCTTAACATACATCTACGGAATCGGTAATACTACTGCACAAAAGGTTTTGGCTGAAGCTGGTGTGTCTGAAGACGTTCGCGTTCGCGATTTGACATCAGACCAAGAAGACGCTATCCGTGCAACAGTTGACAAGTTGAACTTGCAACTTGAAGGTGACTTGCGTCGTAAGGTATCACTTGATATCAAATCGTTGCAAGAAATCGCTTCGTACCGTGGCATTCGTCATCGTAAGGGCTTGCCAGTTCGTGGACAAAACACGAAAAACAACGCTCGTACACGTAAAGGCCCAGCTAAAGCAATTGCTGGTAAGAAAAAGTAATTCACTTTTTCTGGTTGTATCCTCATCGATACGGCACATGATTATCGCAACCATAGTTGCGTAATGTTGGTTAATATATTTGTTAACCCGAGAAATTATATATAAAGTATTGAAAAGGAGGCAAACAAATGGCAGGTCGTACAACGCGTAAGCGTCGTGTAAAGAAGAATATTGAATCTGGTGTGGCTCACATCCATTCAACATTCAACAACACCATCGTCATGATTACAGATGTTCAAGGTAACGCAGTTGCTTGGTCATCTGCTGGTGCACTTGGCTTCAAAGGAAGTCGTAAGTCGACACCGTTCGCTGCACAAATGGCAGCAGAAGCTGCAGCAAAAGGTGCCATGGAAATGAACATGCGCACAGTTGCAGTAACTGTTAAAGGCCCAGGTTCTGGTCGTGAATCAGCAATCCGTGCTTTGGCAGCAGCGGGCTTGGAAGTAACATCTATTAAAGATGTGACACCAGTTCCCCACAACGGATCACGCCCACCAAAGCGTCGTCGTGTTTAATTGAATTTCATTGCTCTTGCTGTGAAAGAAGGGGTAAGAATTTACAGATGATTGAATTTGAAAAGCCAAATATTCATAACATCGAAGAGGATGCCCGCTATGGCAAGTTTGTCATAGAGCCTCTTGAACGAGGATATGGAACGACATTAGGTAACTCTTTGCGTCGTATCTTATTATCCTCGCTTCCAGGCGCAGCCGTTAACACGGTACAGATTGACGGCGTAGTTCACGAGTTTTCAACTGTGGACGGCGTAGTTGAAGATGTCACACAAATTATCTTAAATCTTAAGAAAGTTGTGTTGGCGATTGATTCTGATGATGAGCGATCTCTTGAAATTGATGTTCAAGGGCCAGCAGATGTGACAGCTGCAGATTTGCAGGGTGGCGCAGATGTTGAAGTGCTTAATCCAGATTTGCATATCGCTACTGTGGCAGCAGGTAAGTCATTGCATATGACAGTCACGGCAGTTAAAGGTCGTGGATATACATCAGCCGATGAGAACAAAAAATTGCGCGATGAAATGCCTATCGGTGTTTTGGCGGTTGATTCAATTTATACACCAATTGAACGTGTTAACTATCAAGTAGAAAATACGCGTGTTGGTGCACGTGACGATTATGATAAGCTCACATTTGATATTTGGACAAATGGTTCCATCAAACCTAGTGATGCGCTCAGCTTAGGTGCTAAAATCTTAGCAGAGCATTTGAACTTGTTTATGGACATCTCACCAGTAGCTGCAGAAGCCAGCGTTATGGTTGAGGCAGAGCCAGTTGCAGTTAGTGCATCTGATTCCGCACCAATTGAAGATTTGGATTTGTCTGTTCGTTCTTATAATTGTCTCAAACGGGCCGGTATCAACACCATCGTGGAGTTGACAGATCGCACTGAAGCCGACATGATGAAAGTGCGTAATCTCGGTCGGAAATCACTTGACGAAATCCAAGAAAAGCTCACAGAAATGAACTTGGGATTCCGCAAGGAAGATTAACACATGTCTTTAAACTACTAAAAAGGAGGATTCACCAATGCCATATCGTAAACTGGGTCGTACGTCTTCACAACGTAAGGCAATGTTACGTGACTTGACTACTGATCTTTTGATTAATGGTCGTATTACGACAACAGAAGCTCGCGCCAAAGAAGTACGTAAGACAACTGATAAGATGATTACATTAGGTAAGCGTGGTGACTTGAATGCTCGTCGTCAAGCCGCTGCCTTTGTCCGCAACGAAGTTGCAGATGTTATCGAAGATGGTGACAATGTTAAAGTTCAATCAGCTTTGCAAAAGCTTTTTGATGATGTTGCCCCTCGCTTTGCCGAACGTAATGGTGGTTATACACGGATTCTCAAGACTGTCCAACGTCGTGGCGACGCCGCTCAATTGGTCATCTTGGAGCTCGTTGATTAATCAATTGTAACAAAAAACACTCGAAGTATTTTGATACTTCGAGTGTTTTTTGTACTCATCAATATTGACGATTTAACAAGATATTACTTAATTGTTCGATCTGGGTCTTAATATTTTGTTGCGGTAACTGATCTATCAATAGATTTAGTTCATCGTTATACTTAACTAACAGTGAATTAAGACGGGTCATTGCTGAACTTTCATCTACAATGGTATGCACACGATTAAGTTGATCATCAGAAATCTCATCTCGAAGTTCAAGAAGGCTGATTAGTTCGTCATGGATTGTGACTTCTTCTAGAGCGAATAAAATGGGTGCCGTATAAATACCATTCCTAATATCTTGCCCAATTGGTTTGCCTAGTGCTAAATTCTTTGATAATGCCTCAAAGTCAAGGTAATCATCTAATAGTTGAAAGACAATACCAAGCGTTTCACCAATCTGAGGAACGATTTGTTTGAGTTTGGGATCTTCTATACGATCACTACTGATACCGAACATGACGCTTAACTTAAATAGTGCTGCAGTTTTACCACTGATTTGTGAAATATAGCTTGGGAATGTAACATCAGTATGATAACGATTCTGTTTTTGTGTGAGTTCCCCTAGCAAAATATCTTGAAGTGCGCTTAAGGCAAGTTTGTCTGCGCCAGTATCATCGGCTTCACTCAAAAGTGAAAACATGCCCGTCAACAAATAATCACCTGCATAAACAGCGGTGTCTTTACCAAATTGTGATTGGATACTTTCAAAACCACGTCGAAGTTTCGATTCGTCAATAATATCATCATGAATTAACGTTGCGAGATGTAACAATTCAACACTCGCACCAAGAGCGATAGCTTTCTTGTTGTAAGGTTGTGCAGTTAATTCAGAAAATAAGAGCGTCAAAGCCGGTCGTACAAGTTTGCCGGCGTTTAATTGTGAACGAATGGCATTGTCAATTTCTGAAAAACCAATTTGCCAGCTGTTTGACATTTTGGTTAATACTGCTTGTAATGGTTCGTTAAGTTCTGGGAAAGAATCCCATATAGTTGGAAGGGATGGCGTTGCCATGGAAATCTCTTTTCATTAATATGTACAAAGTGCGAGAACGTGGATTCTCGCACTTTATTATTATAACTTATTTTCAAGTTCATTATATGTTGATTTGGCTTTTCCGTACCAAAGACCACCAAAAATCTTTTGTAAGAATGGTACAACGTAGAAATCAAGACCAAATCCACGACCAGAACCGTTCATAACTGCTAAACTACTCAAAATAATAAACCAGTGTGTCATGTCAAATCCGTTTGTAGACCAAGCAACAATTGTTAGAACAATTGATAGAAGTCCCAATGGCCAAGTTAGCAAACCAAGGAAAAGACCAGCACCAGTAATAATTTCTACGAAGCTAGCAAATCCGTGTTGCCAGAATAGGTCATTGAGGCTACCAATATTGCCCAATGCTGCCAGAATCCAGAAAACACCAAGGAACAAGCGGAGTGGTGTTGACCAGAGTACGTTTCCTAGTCTTGATATGCTGCCCTTGAAAGGATTACGACCATTTTCTGTTCGGAAGAATTCATCCATCAAATAGTGGAAAATAGAATAAGCGGAGCGAATCTGCGAGTAGAAGAATAAATTGATGCCATGTTTGGCAATACTTGCAAAAAATCCTGAGAAATTCAATCCCATGAGACTTGCAACGGTATAGTGTGAACCGATTGAAACAGCGAAGCCATGATATTTAACAGCTTCAGCAAAACTTTTTGATTTACCAAAACCTAAGTCTGCAAGAATGTTAGCAGCAGCAGCGCGTGCAGCACTTTCAGCACCCTCAACTGTTTGTGGTACAGGACCAGTTTTGTCATCTACGTATGATAATGTGTCACCGGCAACGTAGATGTCTTTTTCGGGTGTATCATCATCTTTAGTTGCATGCATGTAATCATCTGCTTCAATACGACCACCGCGGCCATACTTGAAGCCCCAATCAGAGATGAATGATTTTGCCTTAACACCAGCAGTCCAAATCAGTGATTTTGTTGGCAAAGTTGAGCTATCAGCAAATACGACACCATCTTCAGTCACACCAGTGACACGGGCACCTAAGCGAATGTCAACACCATTATTTTCCATGTACTTAAAGGCTTTGTCCGCTAATTTACGATCCTTAAGCATGTTCAAAATTGATGGTGAAGCTTCAAGTAAGACTAACTTAATTTCACTTTCGGATAATTTATAAGTTTGTGCTAATACTTTGCGTTGTTCAATAAACTCACCCATTAATTCGGCGCCAGTGAAACCAGAACCGACAACGGCGATAGTTAGCATTTGTTCGCGCTTAGCGGGATCAAGTTCGGCAGCGCCTTGACCAATTGTGTGTTCAATGTGCGAACGAATTGCCAAAGATTCTTCCATTGACCATAATTCAAAACCATGTTCCTTGACACCGGGAGTACCGAAATCATTGGATTGACCACCAACAGCTAATACTAACTTTTCATAAGGAATATCACCCTCAGTCGTTGAAACAGTTTTTGCATTTTTATCGATACCGTTTACTTCAGCTGTGAGCAACTTAACATTCTTATTTTGATAGAAAAGATGTTCTAAGTCTTCTTGTACGTGCTTGGGTTTAACACGTTGTGATGCCACCTCATGCAATTCAGTCATATAAGTAAAATATGAATGTTTATCAATGAGGATAATGTTGTAATCCTTGTGCCCTTTCAACTTCTTAGATAGTGTTTTAGCTGCAAATACACCACCAAATCCGGCACCAACGATGACAATATTTTTTTCTGTCATGAAATACTCCCTTTGTGAAATTTCTAATTTATTAGTATTTTACTCTTTTTAGTATAGACTAGTTTAGCTTAATTTACTAGGTTTATGAGATAATTTCTTTGTGAATTACATTGTTTAAATACAGGCCAGGGCGTAAACTATTTTTGGTAGGAAAATGTGGTAAAATATAGAATAATGACTCAAGCAATTACAATTAACAATTTAACTTATCAATATGATGATCACGAACTTTTTGATGGTTTCAATTTATCAATTGAAGCCGGCGAATGGGTGGCGCTGGTCGGTCATAATGGTTCAGGCAAATCAACCTTGGCAAAATTAATTGTTGGCTTAATAGTTGCCAACGGTGGTGATATTGATGTCTTTGGTAAACGCCTCACGGTGGATAGTATCAACGATATTCGTGCCCAAATTGGAATGGTATTTCAAAATCCAGATAATCAATTCGTTGGGGCAACAGTTGCTGATGACGTCGCATTTGGTTTGGAGAATATTGAGTTGCCAAGTAATGAAATGCCACAGAGAATTGATGAAGCTCTTCATACTGTTGGCATGGAAAATTTCAAAGAACGTGAACCACATACTTTATCAGGTGGGCAAAAGCAACGTGTGGCTTTGGCAAGTGTTTTAGCGTTAGGGCCAAAGATTATTATTCTTGATGAAGCGACTGCTATGTTGGACCCAGAAGGACGCGCTTCCATCATGAAGACACTTCAAAATTTAAAGGCACAATTTGGTTCAGAATTGACATTGATTACAATTACGCATGATATGGACGAGGCTGCGTTGGCGGATCGCATCGTCGTTATTAATGATGGACGATTGATTATAGATGGTAACCCAGATGATGTATTTTCAAAATCACAAACGATGCATGATAATGGATTAGAGTTGCCATTTGCGGGTGAACTAACAGCGCGGTTGACCGTTAAACCAAAAAAATATTTGGATGAGAGAGAATTAATACATTGGCTATCACCTTCGAACAAGTAAATTTTAGTTATGGTGCCGGCACAACTCTGGCCAATCCTATTTTGCACGATATCAATATTACGATTGCTGACCACCAAGTGACTGCTATCATTGGGCAAACTGGTTCTGGTAAGTCCACATTGATTCAACATTTAAACGGTTTGTTAAAACCGACAACGGGTCAAGTCACTGTCGATGATTTAATTGTGACAAACGCCACTAAAGAAAAGCAATTAACTAAATTGCGAGCAAAAGTTGGCATGGTGTTTCAATTTCCCGAAAATCAATTATTTGCAAACACCGTTTTGGAAGATGTGATGTATGGACCATTGAACTTTGGGTATCAAACTGATGAAGCTAAACAGTCCGCACAATCAGCTTTAAAAATGGTAAATGTGGCCGAAAATTTGTGGCAAAATTCGCCCTTTGAATTATCGGGTGGTCAAATGCGCCGTGTTGCAATGGCTGGTGCTTTGGCTAGTAATCCAGATATTGTTGTCATGGACGAACCAGCCGCTGGCTTGGATCCCAAAGGACAAGCTGAACTACTTGAATTGGTGGCCAATCTAAGACAGTCAGGGAAATTAGTTGTTTTCATTTCGCATCAAATGGATCATGTTGTATCAGTTGCTGATCAAGTGATTGTTATGCAGGACGGTCATGTTGCGGTGCAAGGAACCCCGGCTGATGTATTTAATCGCGACATTGACTGGTTTAAAAGTGTGAATTTGGACTTGCCACGTGCCGGCCAATTTGCCGAGCAATTACGAGCTAACGGTGTCTCACTCAGTCGGCGACCATTAACTTTAACTGAATTGGCAACCATGTTAAATGAGGAACACAAGCATGAATAATATTATGATTGGTCGTTTTGTGCCGGGATCTTCTTGGGTACACCGATTAGATCCACGAACAAAAATGATTGTAACTTTTGTGTTCATTTTTGTGATGTTATTTGCATCATCATGGGCTACCTATGCGTTATCAGCAGCTTTTGTAATTTTAGCAATACGATTAACGCAACAGCCTTTCAAGCTCTATTGGGATGGATTAAAACCCATTTTTTGGCTGATTTTGTTTACTGTCGTTTTGCAATTGTTTTTGACGCCGGGAACGCCTGTTGTGTTCCATGTTGGACCCCTTCAAGTGACATGGCCGGGTATTTTAAATGCTATTTACGTTATGATTCGGTTTACATTGATTATTTTGATGTCAACTATTATGACCTTAAGTACACCACCAACTAGCATTGCTAACGCATTAGAATCATTGTTGGCACCACTTAATAAAATCCATGTGCCAGTGGCGGAGTTAGCGTTGATGTTGTCAATTGCATTACGCTTTGTACCACTTTTAATGGATGAAACACAAAAAATTATGAATGCACAAAAATCTCGAGGCATGAGTTTTTCAACTGGTGGGCCAATCAAACGTGCTCGTGCTATTGTACCACTCCTGATTCCTTTATTTGTAGGTGCCTTACAACGGGCCCTTGACCTTGCCAATGCAATGGAAATTCGTGGTTTTAAGGACGCAGCATCACGAACAAAGTATCGTGTTTTGTTGTATGGCAGACAGGATGTTGTAGCATTTATCGGTACGCTGATTTTCGTTTTAATTTTCATTGGTATCAAGATAAGCGGGGTTTGATATGATTACAACAGTTGCCATCACACCATCGAACTTTGAACAAATTCTTGCTCTGGACGCGGATGCTTTTGGCTATCCATTGGGGACTAAGACAACGTATCGTCGTGAGCTTGTTAAGAACGCGACGGTTTATGGTGATATTAATGATGACACTATCACTAGTCAAGTGTTCGCGTTGCCGTTGCATGTTAAGCTCAATGCAGCAACTGTTAAAATGGTTGGCATTGGGAATGTTGCGTCATATCCTGAAGTGCGTGGCAATGGGGCAATTCGTCGCATTATGACACAAATTCAGTTAGATGCTTATGAAAATGGCGCTATATTGTCCTATTTAGCGCCGTTTTCGTATCGATTTTATCGTCAATTTGGCTATGAATGGCTATTTGACCAAAAACAGTATACTTGGGACGCTTATACGGTCCCAGCAGGGGCCAAAACAACACCGGTTAAGCGAGTATCATTTGATGAAGCGTTACCCACAATGAAAGCAATCATCGGGCAGCACCCAGATTTTCAATTTGGTGCTTTAGCGCGAGATGATTGGTGGTGGCGGTTTCGCTACACAGTACGCCTCTCTGATTTGAAAATTGCTACAACTGAAAATGGCTACGTGATGTATCGTTTTGAAGGTGATAAGCTAATCATACAGGAATTAGTGACGCTTACTCATGATGCTGAACTGGCATTGTGGCGTTTTATTAGTAGTCGAGCAGGCACATTCAAGCAATTTCAACTAACGGACGGGCAAACTCGTGATTGGCGTGATTTATCTGCAGAACCAATGGCAGTAAAGATACAACAACAGGCAGGTATGATGGTACGCATTGTCAATATAGCTGCGTTATTAAAGATACTTGCCTTACCAGTTGAAATGGTCATTGATGTTACTGATGATTTTGAACAAAACGCCGGTCGTTGGCAAATCAATGGTGAGAAATCAACCGCAACCGCCCAATTGAGTGGTACGGTTCAAGCATGGACAAAAGTTCTGTTGCATGCGCGTCGTGCTGAAATGCTGTTACAAACTGGTGAATTGCATGGCGATATAAAATCAGCCCGCAGATTAGATCAGGTCATTGATTTCAGTCAACGACCTGTTTTAGCAGATTATTTTTGAAACAGATAGAGGTAAAAATACAGTATGCCACGTTATAAAGCAATTGTTGCCTACGATGGCACAGATTTTTTTGGATTTCAACTTCAAACAAAAAACGGCGTTGAGTCAGCTCGTACCGTGCAAGGTGAACTTAACAAAGTGGTTAACCAAATGGCTAAAAAACCGCAACCACCCATTAAAGTGGTTGGCGCATCACGAACAGACACGGGCGTACACGCATTTGGACAAGTCGTGCATTTTGATTTTCCATATGATATTGCATCGGATAACTTTCGCAAGGGGTTGAATACCTTGTTGCCTCGCGATATTCTGGTTAAATCTGTGACACGCGTGTCTGATGATTTTCATGCACGATTTAATACGCATGCCAAGCGTTATATTTATCGGATTTCAACGTTAGATTACACAGATCCGTTCAAACGGCATTATACTGGACATTTTCATTGGCATTTAGATGTCGATCGCATGAAATTGGCGTTACCTGATTTCCTGGGTGAACATGATTTTGCCAGTTTTGCCGCTTCTGGTAACGAGACGGCTACCACCGTGCGCCGAATTACACGCGTTGAATTAACTGAAAAAGCTGAAGAGCATGAACTGGTTTTGGTTTTTGAGGGTAATGCTTTCTTATATAATCAGATTCGAATTATGGTTGGCGTTTTGCTAGAAATTGGCACTGGACGACGACCGGTTCATGATATTCAAAGGTTAATTGCGGTTAAAGATCGGGAACAAGCACGTTTTACAGCACCGGCCAGCGGTTTATATTTGGATGAAATTTCTTATAATGACTAAAGAGGTAAATGAAAAATGGGTGATGTGATTGATTTTAAAACCGTCAGTGACAGTGGGCTAACGGATTCATCGTTATCAGCTTCACTAGCAGGTTTTCGTGCGAGCAAGGCGAAGTATTTTTCGCGAAAATATCACTCACAATATGTCTCATTTTCTCCTGACGAAAAGCCACGAGAAATCTCGCATTTCAATCAAATATTACTAGAGGAACGGCAATTGGTATTTGATTCACCCATTATTGCAGTGGCACTGTATGAGGATGCGAATGTTTTCTGGCCCGAATTTTATTATCAAAATGGTATGGTGCTAAATTTACTGTATGAAAAGCGCGGTCAAGATGGTAAAAAGCCTAAGCGAGCAGTGGGAATTGTTCTGGTCGAAGGGGCGGCGATACCAGATGCTTTAGTTGGTAAATTTAAATTTGCGCATCAACGTTCTAAATTAGCTGGGGATGTTCGAGGTACTTATTTTGTTGTGAAACAAAATTGGGATGAACTATTATTTGGAGGAAACAATTTATGACACTTTTTGAGGAGTATATTCAAGCATCACGAGGATTAGCATTTGTTGCCACTAGCAAACAAAATCAACCAAGTATACGTATTATGGGGTTTGCGGCTGACCCTGATCAACCAAATATGTGGTATTTTAATTCCAAACCAAATACTGAGAAGATGATTGATTTGGCGGCCAATGAGAACGTTTCAGTCATAACGCCACTAAATCAAAATGGTGCCCGAATTGAATCTAATCACGCTACAATGCGCCGTTCGGATAAAAAATGGGCTGACATTAAAACCCTTTTTGCAAACAATAAGCCCTATCTTCACGCACATCCAGATGTTGAAAATGAAGTGATTTTAGTATTAGAAATTCACTCAGCTCGTCTTGCTTCATACGCTGGTACGGAAATAGTTAATTTTGATTAAAACCATTGACATTGCACGGTTTTTTAGGTAAGATTGTAGACGGTATTGTTTACCTCACGATAAGCCCCGGAAACTTATTGTAATTGCTTGGCAAGGAACGGCCAAGCCTGTAAACAACTAATCAAAGGAGCGCAAACATGCGTACAACATTTTTAGCAAAACCAGGTGAAATCGAAAAGAAGTGGTATATTATTGATGCCAAAGACGTCGTTTTGGGACGTTTGTCAACAGTAGTAGCTTCAATTTTGCGTGGTAAGAACAAGCCAACGTTTACACCAAACGTTGACATGGGTGACAATGTCATCATCATCAATGCAAGCGAAGTTAAGTTGACTGGTAAGAAAGCTACTGATAAGATTTATTACCACCACTCAAACCACCCAGGTGGCTTGAAGGCTCGCACAGCCGGTAACTACCGTGAATTCAACCCTGAGAAGTTGCTTGAATTATCAATCAAGGGTATGTTGCCAAAGAACACTTTGGGTCGTAAGCAAGGCTTGAACTTGCACGTGTATGCAGGATCAGAACATGATCATGCAGCACAACAGCCTGAAGCACTTGACATCAACAAGTTGGTTTAAGAAAGGAGAATCTGAATTATGGCTACAGCAGTACAATATGCCGGCACAGGTCGTCGTAAGAATTCAGTTGCTCGTGTACGTTTGGTTCCAGGTAATGGCCAAATTACAATGAACGGCAAGGCAATCGAAGAATACATTCCTTTCGCTAACTTGCGTGAAGTTGTTTTGCAACCATTCAACGCTACTGAAACATTGGGTAACTACGATGTATTAGTTAACGTTGTTGGTGGTGGTTATTCTGGTCAAGCTGGTGCAACTCGTCACGGTATCGCCCGTGCTTTGTTGACAGTAGATCCTGATTTCCGTGCAGCATTGAAGGCAGCAGGTTTGTTGACTCGTGACTCACGTATGAAGGAACGTAAGAAGCCAGGTTTGAAGAAAGCCCGTAAGGCATCACAGTTCTCAAAGCGTTAATATTTTATTGGTTATATAGACTCTTAATATATAAGCGTTTTTGATTTATAGCGTGATTAAAAGTGTTGAGCAAAATTCGTTCAACACTTTTTTTACTGCGTTTTTAATCAATGCAATAAGTGGCAATGTTTCTTTTTTTATAAAATAATTCAGTGGATTACCGAAGGGTTATGGGCGACCAATAATGTGGAAAATTTCGATTATTAAGCGGTTAAATTGAAAAGTAAGGAAATGAATTCAACTTTAAGTTTGTGAATAGTAATCGAACAAATTGTGAATTCGATTTAATTGGCAAATTGAGGTGATATAATAATTTTCGGAAAGTTGCTATTTGTTACTTATATTTGAAAGGAATTTACATATTGTGCATTCAATTTTAGGTGTCATCGCAATGGGGGCAATCATTTATAGAAATGTTCCTGCATTAATTGCTCTGAAAAAAGGAACGTTTCAGCCTAGTTCACCAACCTGCTTTATCTGGGCCACTATTTCATTTATTGAGGCTATCATTATTTTAAGTAGCCACGGAGGTTGGGCTGCAACTTCAACAGTTGTGACCACAATATTTTGCTCTTTCTTTGGCTTAAAAGGCATCAAGTTTATCAAGCAACAGCCTGTCTCAGTTAAGTTTCTTGGCACTATGGCTTTCTTCATAGTAGTACCAACGACACTATCTATTTTAAACGTAATCCCTTTAAGTTGGTAACTTATTGATTTGGCCATTATTGAAGCTTTAGCAATTATTCCAACTATTAAGAAAATTAAAAAAGCACCATTTTCAGAAAACCTTGAACTATATGTATGGGGAGACGCAGCCATGATTTTAAGCATTATAGCTGCTTCAAATATCAATTTTAATACAGTCTTTATACCTTTACTATGGATCGTTATTCTGACAGGCACGATCATTTATATGTTGGTTTTGCGTAAAGGTACTGTCAATCAAAATAAGCCAGTAACTCAAAATGCTGATTCAACAGTTATTTAAGGTCACAGATAATCGCCCTGGTGATTTCAAAGCGTCTAATCCTTGTATTAGACGCTTTTTGTTTTCTCCTAATAAAAAACATCAACAAAATGTAAGCGGTTACGTTATAATGTTATTAATGGAAAAGGAGCGAATAAATGCCAGAATTAGGACTATCAATTTATCCATCACAAGCAAGTTTTGAAGATAATGCAGCCTATTTAAAGCAAGCTGCGCAGTATGGTTTCACAAGAATTTTTACATCGTTATTAGAAATAAAAGGTGATGCAGATGCAGTTATTGCTGACTTTAAAAAAATAATTGCTGTTGGTAATGACTTGGGGATGAAAACAATCCTTGACATAAATCCAGCCCTTTTTGACCAATTAGGCGTTGATTACAATAATTTGAAATTCTTTGCTGACTTGGGCGCTTGGGGCATACGGCTTGATTTAGGTTTCACAGGGCAAGAAGAAGCGGCAATGACGCAAAATCCCTATGGTCTCAAAATCGAGGTCAATATGTCTCGAGGAACACACTATATTGATCAAATCGTTGATTATGTGCCAAATCGTGATAACCTGATTGGGTCACATAATTTTTACCCACAGCGATTTACGGGATTGGGACGTGACTATTTTGCTAACACGTCAACACAATATCGTAATCATCACTTACGGACAGCCGCATTCGTAAATGCACCCAGTGGCACTTTTGGCCCTTGGCCAGTATCTGATGGTCTCGTTTCACTTGAAGATCATCGTAATTTACCAATTGCAACACAGATTCAAGAATTGCGGTTGGGCGGTTTAATTGATGACGTTATCATAGGCAATGCATTTGCGTCGGAAGCCGATTTAAAGGCGGCTGGTGATGCTTTTAAACTCGGACGTCCACGACTACGCGTTGTGACGGCAAATGACTTGAGTCAAGCAGAACAAGCGGTGCTCTTTAATCAAGAACAAATGTATCGTGGTGACAAATCTGACTATGTTTTGCGGTCTTCCATGACACGTGTTATCTATAAAGACGAAGATTTTCCAGCTAAACACACCAACGCGATTAAACGTGGTGACTTATTAATTGACAATAATGAATTTGGTCAATATAAAGGCGAACTGCAAATTGCGTTGCGTGATTTACCCAACGATGGTCGCATCAATGTGGTTGGCCACATTCATGAAGATGACTTGAATTTATTACCACTAATTCAACCATGGGGCAATTTTGATTTGATACGTGGCTAAAAGGGGTTGTCAAGAACAACGATATTTGATATGATAGTAGAGTTGTTTGAGATATGGGAGTGTAGCGAAGTCTGGCTAAACGCGACGGACTGTAACTCCGTTCCTTCGGGTTCGTAGGTTCGAATCCTACCGCTCCCATTGCCGATTTAATAGTTAACGGCAAAATAAATTAACTATTGCCCCTTCGCCAAGCGGTAAGGCATCGGTTTTTGGTACCGACATGCGCTGGTTCGAATCCAGCAGGGGCAATCTAAAAAGCCTCATACCATAGGGGCTTTTTTTCTTTGATTAATTATAGTGCCCACAAAAAAACGCTCACTAATGTGAACGTTCGTAGTGCAGCTGGCGGGAGTCGAACCCGCACGCCCTAAAACGGGCACAGGATCCTTAATCCTGCGCGTCTGCCAATTCCGCCACAGCTGCATATTATAATTGGCAACTCTATAATTATACCCATTTAATGCTGACACGTCAATAGAATTCTACTGACGCGACACCTCGAAGTTTGATAAAATGGAGGTAATGGAGAAATGATATGAAATTTTTTAATCGTAAAAAAGCCGAAGAAGATAATCCTGAAGTTAAAGCGCAAACTGAAATTTTACAAAACGAAAACGATGATTTACTAGATCAAATAGAGGCGTTGAAACTTGATGTCACTGAACTGAAAGCTGAAAATATACGTCTGTCAGAGTTATTAACGACCAGTAAATACTATCGGACATTAGTTAAAACAGGTGGCGGACTATCAGCTCTATTTTTGAGTTATATTCTACTGTCAGTCGTTGGTGAATCCTCACGGGATATTATTTGGTTACTGTTAATTGAAGCGGCATTTATTTTCATGATGCTCAAAGGAGACGAAAAATGAGTCAACATAAAGCGGCACGTGTGCCATTCGTGGTTGCTAACTGGAAAATTAACAAATTGCATGCAGATGTGATGGCGTTTTTGAATGAGGTTAATGACAAAGTACCTGACCAAAAAGTCGTCGAAACTGGTATTGCGGCACAAGATTTATTTTTGGCAGACATGGTTCGTGCCACAGAAAAGTCACCAATTCATGTAGTAGCGGAAAATGTTCATTGGGAAGATTGTGGTGCCTATACAGGAGAAACTTCCCCTAAAGCACTTAAGGACATTGGTGCCAAATATGTGCTGATTGGTCATTTTGAACGCCGAAAGTTTTTTAATGAAACTGATTCAACTGTCAACCTAAAAGTAACTGCTGCCTTACGTAACGGGTTACGCCCCATTATTGATGTTGATGAAGATATGAGTACTTATGCGCAATTCATGGATGCTGAACCATCTGTGGCACAAGTCGCAGCTGCCTTGGCAGGCGTTTCAGTTGATCAAATTCGCAATGTCACATTGGCTTACGAACCAACTTGGGCGATTGGCTCGGGAGAAGCAGCAAGTGCAGACCAAGCACAAAAAGCTGCTCACTTAATCAGACAAACGTTAGCCAAACTTTATTCACCAGTCATTGCGGAACAAGTTAGAATTTTATATGGTGGTTCTGTTACGCCTGCAAATGCCCGAGAGATTATGCTCCAAGACGATATTGATGGGGTACTCGTCGGCACCGCAGCGTTAGATCCGCAGAAGTTTTTGGAATTGGTAGCGATTGCCCATAACCCGACTATTCCTGATTTTGATACAGAAGAGGTTTAATCAACAATTATTTGGTTGTGATCCCATTATCAATTTTTGGCAAATTATCGCTGCTGTGTGATATAATAAACATGGTATAAAACCGAAAACCAAAGGAGAATAGACACATGTCTTTAATCACTGATATTATCGCACGCGAAGTCCTTGACTCACGTGGAAACCCTACACTTGAAGCTGAAGTTATCACAGAATTAGGTGGCTTTGGTCGTGGTATGGTGCCTTCTGGTGCTTCAACAGGTGAACACGAAGCTGTTGAATTGCGTGATGGCGACAAGTCACGTTTCTCAGGTAAGGGTACAACAAAGGCTGTTGCCAATGTTAACGATGTTATCGCAAAGGCATTGGTTGGTAAGTTTGATGTTACTGATCAACGCGCTATCGACCAAGCTATGATCGAATTGGACGGTACAGAAAACAAGGGTAAGTTGGGTGCCAACGCTATTTTGGCCGTTTCAATTGCTGCTGCCCGTGCTGCTGCTGATGAATTAGGTGTGCCTTTGTTCTCATACATTGGTGGTATGAACTCATACGTTTTGCCAACACCAATGATGAACGTTATCAACGGTGGTGCTCACTCAGCTAACAAAGTTGACTTCCAAGAATTCATGATTATGCCTGTTGGTGCTCCAACAGTTAAAGAAGCAATTCGTTACGGTTCAGAAACTTTCCACGCTTTGAAGAAATTGTTGGAAGCTGATGGTAAGGCAACTTCAGTTGGTGATGAAGGTGGATTTGCCCCTGACTTTGCTGATAATGAAGAACCTTTGAAGTACTTGATCCGTGCGATTGAAGCTGCTGGTTACAAGCCAGGAAAAGATATTGTGATTGCTGTCGATGTTGCCTCATCAGAATTGTACGATGCAGAATCAAAGACATACAAGCTACGTTGGTCAACAGGTGAAGAATTCACAACACCTGAATTTATCAAGTATCTTGAAGATTTGGCAGATCGTTACCCAATCATCTCAATCGAAGATCCTATTGATGAAAATGAATGGGAAGACTGGGCTACAATTACTGCTGAATTGGGCAAGAAAGTTCAATTGGTTGGTGATGACTTCTTCGTTACTAACACACAATACTTGGCTAAGGGTATCAAGATGGGTGCTGCTAACTCAATTTTGATCAAGGTTAACCAAATTGGTACTTTGACAGAAACTTTGGAAGCTATTGAAATGGCTAAAGAAGCTGGCTACACAGCTATTGTTTCACACCGTTCAGGTGAAACAGAAGATACAACAATTTCTGACTTGGTTGTGGCTACTAACGCTGGTCAAATCAAGACTGGTTCATTGTCACGTACTGACCGTATTGCAAAGTACAACCAATTGATCCGTATTGAAGAATTGTTGGACACAACTGCAAAGTATAAGGGTATCCACTCATTCTACAACTTGTCAGCTGATGCTCGCGAAGCAATTGAAAACAAGTAATTTAACTTTACTAAATCATCTCGTTAAGAGATGATTTTTTAGTATCTAAAAAATCAAAAGGGTAAAATAATCATGGTACCAACAGATAATCTTTTAAAACCCGCTCCGACTGACAATATGATTAAACGATGTGAGTGGGTTAGCCACTATTCAGCCACTGACATGATGACAAAATATCATGATACTGAGTGGGGAAAACCATTACGTGGTAATGATGTTAAGTTATTTGAATTGCTCACTTTGGAAATATTTCAAGCTGGATTAAGTTGGGAAATATCATTGAAAAAGCGCTCGGGATTGAACGAAGCTTTTTTTCATTTTGACGTTGACCGTGTCGCAAGTATGACGGAAGCTGATGTTTTGCGTTTAAAGCAAGATGAAAATATCATTCGTAATGGTTTAAAGATTGCGGCTACAATTAACAATGCTCGGATTATTAAGCATTTACAGGGTACTTTTGGTAGCCTATCTGAATATATGTGGCACTTCACTGATAATCAAACAATTAATCATCATATTACGCGACCATCAGAAATTGTTGCGCAGAATGCATTATCTCAGCAGGTCGCTAAAGATATGAAAAAGCAAGGATTTAAATTTGCTGGTCCGGTGACAATATATTCTTATTTGCAAGCGATGGGTGTTATTAACGACCATGAGTCGACATGTGATTTTAATCCAGAATGAGTGTCTGAATATTATTATGGTATTTTAATGATAATTGTAAACAATATCTTTACAAAAATATGTTAAACTAGCCAGAGAGGACACTTTTAATGGCAAAATTACAAGGTATTATTTTACTCAACTCAGGTGTTGCAGAATTACAAATTGTTGATGGCAGTGGTCATAAAATTGAAACTGTCAAACGTGAATATAGTGAAAATGATTTAGAGCTGAGGCATTTTTCAACCGAGGTCATGCAGCGTGCCTTATCTCAATTACAGCGTTTTCAGCAATTGTTGCGAGATTATGATGTGACGACTGTTCGTCTATTTGGTAGTGAAAATTTGTCAAAAATGCCTAACGCTGTGTACTTTGTTGATCAGGTAGAAAATGTGACAGGATTAACATTGCGTTGGTTAAATGCGAATCAAGAAAATTACTATCGCCAATTGGCACTACGCATGCATGAACAAAAGGTTTTAAGTGGTGGAAATGCTTTTGTTTTAGGTGTTAGCTCTACGAGAATTGATTTGTCTTACTTTGAAAATGAACAGTTTAAATTTTCACAACATTCTGCTATTGGACCGGTTAGATTGACCCAATCAATTCGCAAAATGACAGCAGAAATCACACAGATTTCAGATCTTGTACCTGAATTTATTAATAGTAAACTTGCTGATTTTTGGCATATGTTGCCACCTTTTCAACAAGCCGACAGTGTTGTTTTGTTAGGTGCTGATGTTTTAAACAACGTGTTTTTGGCGAATCAATCTTCAGTAACTATTACGAAAAAAGATGTTGAGAATCTGGTTGCAAATTTTACTCGTATGAATAATCAAGCAATTTCGGAAGAATACACCATTGACGATAAAGATATTTGGATGATTTACATGGAAGCTGTATTAGTGCTCAATGTGATGTCTGCTGTATCTGCCAAAAAGTTGCATATTAGTAATTTAACCGTATTGGATGGGTTAGTTGTTAAAGACACAACGGCGCAACAAGACATTATTACGGCAGCGCGCGGGATTGCTGATCGTTATATGGTTGAGGATAAGCATCGTGAAATTGTTCTACAATATGCATGGCGATTATTTGATCGTTTGAAAAAAATTCATCGTTTGGACGCGCGTGATCGTCTTTTGCTAGGGGTCGCTGCTTTGACACATGATGTCGGTAGTTTTATTAATTCACAGCGACATTATCAGTATTCGGAAGAAATATTAGAGGGAATTGACTTTCATGGTTTGTCGACTTCGGAACAACGCATGATTGCAGCCATAGCACGCTATCATAGCGCTGAAACGCCGGACAATGCATTACGTGCTACCAATGAGTTTTCCCCAAGGCAGCGTATCCGAATTGCTAAGATGGCTGCGCTACTAAGATTAGCAGATGCGTTGGATGATAGTCGTTTGCAAAAAATTACTAAATTAACGGTGTCTGTGCAAGCAGAAAAAGTTGTTGTGACAGGGCACACACCGTTAGATTTGCAATTAGAAATTTATGTTTTTACTGACAAGGCAAGGTTCTTTGAGGCAGTGTTTGGTATGCCTATTGTGTTGAAACGACAAGGGAAGAGAGGCTAGGCAACGATTATGAGTGAATTAAAATTACCAAAATACTATGTCAATCGAGAAGTAAGTTGGTTAGCGTTCAATGACCGTGTTTTAGAGGAAGCAAGAGATACTCAAAATCCATTATTAGAACGAGCCAAGTTTTTAGCTATCACGCAAAAAAATATGGATGAGTGGTTCATGGTGCGTGTAGCGAGTTTGCAGCAGCAAGTTTTTGTTGGACATGACAAGCCTGATGCAGCAGGACTACTGCCAAAAGAACAGCTAGATATTATTTCTGAAGCAGCTGGAGAACAAATTAAAAATCAGTACCAAGTATTAAATCGCAGTATTTTACCAGCACTCAAAAAAAATGGTTATGAGTTAAAGCATGCCGAAGATTTAAGTGCCGAACAGCTAAGTTTTTTAAAGCGCTTTTTTGATGAGGAATTGTTGCCGGTCTTAACGCCAATGGCAATTGACAGCACGCGTCCGTTTCCATTTTTGGCAAATGATACGTTGAACATTGGTGTTCGCTTAAAAAAAGACGATGAAAAATCAGAAAAGCATATAGCTGTCTTGCAGGTCCCAACAACATCAGGACGTGTGATTGCATTACCAGAGTCTAATCAAGTCATTTTGATTGAAGAAGTCGTCCAGCAGTTTCTTGATGCATTATTTCAAGGCTATACGATTAAAGAGTCAACGGTCTTCCATATTTTGCGCGATATGGAATTAGACGTCGCTGATGATGAAGATACGCCAAACATTCTGCAAGAAGTGCAAAGTAAATTGCAAGAACGTGAGCGTGGTCGCGTTATTCGCGTCATTGTTAGTGCCAACACAAGCAAAACGTTGATGAATAAGCTAATTAAAGCGTTAGAAGTACCAGATGAACGTGTATATGATGTAAATGGCGCAATCGATTTAACGTTTTTAGATGCTTGGCTGAAGTTGATTGATGCGCCAACGCTAGAATTTTCACATTTTAAGGGCTATGAAAATCCTGATTTGGTACCTGAAAAAATGTTTGCCAGTATTAAACAACGTGATTATCTATTGCACCATCCTTATGACACTTTCAAACCAGTGGTGCAGTTTATTCAAACGGCTGCTCGCGATGAAAATGTTTTGGCAATTAAAATGACACTCTATCGTGTTTCAGGTAATTCACCAATCATCAAAGCATTGGCAGACGCAGCGCAACAAGGAAAACAAGTGACTGTGCTAGTTGAAATTAAAGCCCGCTTTGATGAAGAAAATAATGTTCACTGGGCGAGGGAATTAGAGCAAAAAGGTGTTCATGTTGTCTATGGATTGCGTGGTTTAAAAGTTCACGCCAAAGTTGCATTGGTGGTTCGTCGGGAAGATGATACCATTCGACGGTATGTCCATTTAGGAACCGGTAATTATAATGACGTGACAGCTAATTTTTATACAGACCTTGGCTTGTTTACCAGTGATGGTGAGTTAGGAGCAGATGTTGCTTCTATTTTTAATATTTTGACTGGCTATTCAGATCCCGTGTATTTCCACCAATTGCATATGTCACCAGAGGGCATTCGCGAGTTTATTTACGACAGAATTCACGCTGAAATGGCCAATGCAAAAGCTGGCAAACCAGCAGGCATTAAAATGAAATTTAACTCACTCTCAGATGAACACATGATTCGACATTTATATGAAGCCAGTGAGGCTGGTGTACCAGTTGAATTAATTGTGCGTGGTATTGTGATGTTACGTGTTGGTATTCCAAAAATTAGTGATAAGATTGAAGTACATTCGATTGTTGGTCGTTTTTTGGAGCATAGTCGCATTTATAGTTTTGAAAATGATGGGAACCCAGAAGTTTACCTATCATCAGCGGATTTGATGACCAGAAATTTGGATCGCCGTGTTGAGTTGCTATTTCCTATTAAGAATCTTACCCTACGACAACGTGTATTATCAATTTTCCAAACCATGTGGGAAGACAATGTTAAAACACGTGTTTTGCAAGACGATGGTGTGTTTGAAAAAATTGATCGACGGGGTTTGTCGGCTAGCAATGCTCAAGAGTTCTTCATTGCGGCCTCATTGGCAGAACAAATTGAATTACAACAACGTGAAGAGGCGTTACATCGGCGCCGAGATTTCGAACCAATCAACAATCCATTTACAGGGGAGGAAGTATGACAATACTAGCGGTAATAGACTTAGGATCTAACTCAGTCCGTATGACGATTAGTAAATACCATCAAGATGGTCACTATGAGGTGTTGGAACGTTATCAAGAAATGGTACGTTTGTCTGAAGGCATGGGTGAAGATAAAATTTTGCAACCAGAAGCCATTGAGCGGACATTAGATGCGCTTAAACATTTTAAAAAAGCGTTATCAGTTTATCCTGAAACAGATATTAATGTGAGGGCCGTAGCGACGGCTGCAGTACGTCAGGCTGCTAACCAAGATGAATTTTTAGTGGCGTTTAAAAATACAATGGTGTGGCCGTTGGAAGTCTTAACTGGTGAGCAGGAAGCGCATTTTGATTATGTTGGTATTGTCAACACACTTAACATCAATGATGCGTTGATACTAGACACTGGCGGTGCTTCGGCTGAATTAGTGCTAGTCAGAAACAAGGAAGCGTTACATGAAGTGAGTTTGCCCATTGGCGCTGTCACAATTAGTGAAGGTTACCTAGAAAAAGATATTGTAAGCGCGGCTTCATTGTTTGAAGCTACCGTTGCCTTACGCAGAATGTTTGGTGATGTCTCGTGGCTAAATGAGGCAGCAAATTTACCTTTGGTTGCGCTAGGAGGCAGCAATAGAACATTAGCAAAGATTTCGCGTCGACAGAAGAAAATTGTTGATTTACCAGTTCATGGCTACCATTTGAGCACACAAGATGCTACTGCGATTTATCAAATGATCTTAAGTAAAGATTTGAATGAACGTAAAAAAATGGCTGGTTTAGCTAAAGAACGTGGGGATATTATTATTGGTGGATTACTACCTTTGATGGAATTGCTGATTTTATTGAGTGGACAGCAGGTTATTTTCTCTCAATCTGGTCTACGTGAAGGCATTTTATTTGAAACAATCAAACGTGAAACAGGACATGATGTCATAGCACCTGAGCCAGCAGCCATGACAATTGACTAATAAAACTTACTAACATTAAAGGTGAAGATTAATCTCGGCGGAGATAGTCTTCACCTATTTTTGATTTATTCTAAA